>NZ_LZZL01000061.1:0-37818 GCF_002006495.1 Clostridium sp. BL-8 | reverse complement strand
ATTTTCTGTTCAATTTTCAAAGACCATTTTCTTTCACAACTTTCGTTGTAATTTCCTATTTATTTTGTCACCCTCAAGCGACTTTCTTAGTATATCACTTGATTTAAACCTTGTCAACAACTTTTTAAAAATTACTTTTTAACATTTATTTATAGTTGTTATATGCCTTGGCGACGTAGATTATCTTAACATAATTTTTGTGGTTATTTATCTTAATTATTATTATTATTACGAATTATTTCTATATTTCTTTTATTTTCTTATTTTTTCTTTGTATTACTACTTATGATACGCTAGGATCATATGATGCATCTTTTTTATACTTATTACTTTCTTATATAAAAATAAGGCCTTAATATATCTCTATATTGTTCGGCCTTATTTGAATAAACATAATATTTTTATTCTTCTGATTTACTTATTTCATTATCATTACTGTTCTCATCATCTGAGATTTCATCATCATCGCTACTTGCTATTTTAGCTATAGCAACTACTTTTTCGTCATCATTAGTTCTCATTAATGTTACACCCATTGCAGATCTACTTGTAACTGATATATCTGCTACATTAATTCTAATAGCTACACCACTAGAGTTTATAAGCATTAATTCATCATCAACTTTACATATTGTTGCTCCTGCAAGCTTTCCTGTTTTTTCACTTATTTTATAGGTTATTAATCCTACTCCACCTCTATTTTGAAGCTTATACTCTGAAATAGGAGTCCTCTTTCCAAATCCATTTTCACTTATTACTAGTAGTTCTTCTCCATCAACAGCTATATCCATACATACAGCAATATCATCTTCTTTTAAGTTAATTGCTCTAACTCCGGATGCAGTTCTTCCCATAGATCTAACATCTTTTTCGTTAAACTTAACTGCGTAACCATTTTGAGTTACAACCATGATATTAGCATCACCATAGGTATTCTTAACTTTTAATAGTTCATCTCCATCTTTTAAGCTTATTGCAATTAATCCATTTTTTCTTAAATTTTTAAATTCACTTAATGGAGTCTTCTTCACTATTCCTTGTTTAGTGCCCATGAATAGATATCCTTCTTTTCTATCATCAGTTACTGTTAATACAGTTTGAATTATTTCATCAGGTTCTATTGCTATAATGTTTATAATATTGGTACCTTTCGCTTGTCTTCCAGCGTCAGGAATTTCATATGCTCTTAATTTGTATACTCTTCCCTTATTTGTGAAGAATAATACATCTGAATGGGTAGATGTTATCATTAGATGTTCAACAAAATCATCTTCTTTAGTTGACATTGCTTGAATACCCTTTCCACCTCTTCTTTGTGATGAATAAGTATCAGCTGAAATTCTCTTTATATATCCTGAATGTGTTAATGTTATAACAACTTCTTCTTCTTGAATTAGATCCTCTATATCTATTTCATTGATAATCTTTTCAATTTTACTTCTTCTTTCATCTGAATATTTAGCCTTTATTTCTAAAAGTTCATCTTTAATAACTCCTAATAACTTTTCTTCACTAGCTAAAATAGATTTTAAATATTCAATTTGTTTCATTAATTCGTTGTACTCTTCTTCGATCTTATCTCTTTCTAAACCAGTTAACCTTCTTAACCTCATTTCTAATATAGCTTGAGACTGTTTTTCTGAAAGATTAAATCTTTCTATTAACGTATCTTTTGCAATTTCACTAGTCTTAGAGTTCCTTATTATGCTTATTACTTCATCGATATTATCTAATGCTATTTTTAATCCCTCTAATATATGGGCTCTTGCTTCCGCCTTGTTTAATTCAAATACAGTTCTTCTTGTTATAACTTCCTTTTGGAAATCTACATAATTCTCTAATATTTGTTTTAAATTTAAAACTTTTGGCTCATTATTGACTAGTGCTAACATAATAATTCCAAATGTATCTTGAAGCTTTGTATGTTTATATAATAAGTTTAATGTTACATTAGGATTAGCATCTCTTTTAAGTTCAATTACTATTCTCATACCTTCTCTATCCGATTCATCTCTTAAATCGGATATTCCAGTAATCTTTTTATCTTTTACTAAATCAGCAATGCTTTCAACAAGCTTTGCTTTGTTAACTTGATATGGTATTTCTGTAATTATTATTGAATGCCTTCCATTTTCTTCTTCAATTTCGGCATTTGCTCTAACAATAACTTTTCCTTTTCCTGTTTCATATGCTTCTCTTATACCAGCTTTCCCCATAATAGTAGCTCCTGTAGGAAAATCTGGTCCTTGAATTTTTCCCATAAGCTCTAAAACTGTACTTTCAGGATTGTCTATAAGCATAATTGTACCATCTATTATTTCACCTAAATTATGTGGTGGAATATTAGTTGCCATTCCTACAGCAATTCCTGATGACCCATTTACTAAGAGATTTGGAAATCTAGATGGTACAACTACTGGTTCTTGTTCTTCACCATCAAAATTTGGCATAAAGTCAACAGTATTTTTGTTTATGTCTCTTAACATCTCAACTGCTATTTTATTCATCTTAGCTTCTGTATATCTCATTGCTGCAGCACTATCACCGTCAACTGATCCAAAGTTTCCATGTCCATCAACTAGCATATATCTCATTGAAAAGTCTTGAGCCATTCTTACTAGCGCATCATATACAGAACTATCTCCATGTGGATGATATTTACCTAAAACATCTCCAACTATTCTTGCACATTTTCTATATCCTTTATCAGGAGTTAATCCTAATTCCTGTAAAGAATATAATATTCTTCTATGAACAGGCTTTAATCCATCTCTAACATCTGGCAGTGCACGCCCAACTATAACACTCATAGCATAATCTATATAGCATCTTTTCATTTCTTTATTAATATCAACGAGTTCAACTTTACCCTCATTAAAATTCATGTACTTCACCTCATATCAGTACTAAATGTCTAAATTGACAACATATTTAGCATTTTGTTGTATAAACTCTTTTCTTGGCTCAACTTTTTCACCCATCAAAATTGTGAAAATTTCATCAGCAGCCATAGCATCCTCTATATTTACTTTTAATAAAATTCTCTTTTCTGGATCCATTGTTGTATCCCATAATTGAGTAGCGTTCATTTCACCTAAACCTTTGTATCTCTGAATATCAGTAGAATTATCTTTTCCACCAACTTCAGACAATACATTTTCTAACTCAGAATCTGTATATGCATAATAATCCTTTTTACCTTTACTAACCTTATATAATGGTGGCTGTGCTATATACACATGACCATCATCAATTAAATCTCTCATATATCTGTAGAAGAATGTTAATAATAACGTTCTAATATGAGCACCATCAACATCGGCATCAGTCATAATTATAATTCTGTTGTATCTTATTTTTTCTATATCAAAATCATTTCCAATACCAGCACCGAATGCAGTAACCATTGATCTAATTGTATCTGCATTTAATATTCTATCTAATCTTTGTTTCTCAACGTTTAATATTTTTCCTCTTAGAGGAAGAATTGCTTGGAATTTTCTATTTCTTCCTTGCTTAGCTGATCCACCCGCAGAATCTCCTTCGACAATATAAATTTCACATTCTCTTGGATCCTTTGAGGAACAATCTGCTAATTTCCCGGGCAATGCAGATCTTTCTAATACTGATTTTCTTGTTAATTCTCTTGCTTTTCTAGCCGCATCTCTAGCTCTTGCCGCCATTAAAGCTTTATCTACTATCATTTTTCCTATGTTAGGATTCTCCTCTAAAAATGTTCCTACATTTTCCCCAACAACAGAATCAACGATTCCTCTAACTTCACTATTTCCTAATTTGGTTTTAGTTTGGCCTTCAAATTGAGGTTCTTCAATCTTAACAGATATAACTGCTGTAAGCCCTTCTCTTATATCATCACCAGTAAAATTCTTATCATTTTCCTTTATATGACCAAATTTCTTTGCATAATCATTAAATACTCTTGTAAGTGCAGTTTTAAAACCAACTAAATGGGTTCCCCCTTCTACTGTATCAATATTATTTGCAAAAGAAAAAATACTTTCAGTATACCCATCATTATATTGAAGCGCTACTTCCACAGCTATATTATCTTTTACTCCTTCGATATATATTGGTTCATCATGAAGTGGTACTTTGTTTCTATTTAAATAACTAACAAATGACTTAATTCCACCTTCATAATGAAAAACTTCTTCTTTTTCATCTCTCTTATCTACTAGCTTTATGTATATACCCTTATTTAAGAAAGCTAATTCTCTTAACCTTTGAGATAATACTTCAAAATCAAAAACTATTTCATCAAATATTCCAGCATCAGGTTTAAAATATGTTTCTGTTCCAGTTTCATCGCTGTTTCCTATTTGGGTAACTTCAGTAAGAACTTTACCTTTACTATATTTTTGTTCCCATATATGTCCATCTCTTTTAACTGTAACAGTACATTCTTCTGACAGTGCATTAACAACAGACGCACCAACTCCATGTAGTCCACCTGAAACCTTATATCCTCCACCGCCAAATTTACCGCCAGCATGTAGTATTGTCATTATAACTTCTACAGTAGATTTTCCCATTTTAGGATGAATTCCTACAGGCATACCTCTACCATCATCAGTTACTGTAATTGAATTATCCTCATTGATATACACTTCTATTTTTTTGCAATACCCAGCTAATGCTTCATCGATACTATTATCAACTATTTCATAAACTAAATGATGAAGGCCTCTTGGGCTTGTGCTTCCGATATACATACCTGGTCTTTTTCTTACTGCTTCTAATCCTTCAAGAACTTGTATCTGATTTTCATCATATTCTCTATTATTTTGTTCCAAATCAGACTCCTCCTAAACTTAATAAATATTAAAATTTTTAATTTTATAAAATTACGAACTATACTCAATATCAGTTCTTTTTGTCAATGTTGTTGATGATATTGGTGAAAGATATATCTTACTCTTATTATTAACCTCTGCTATAATGAATGATTTTGGCTTTTCCTCTGTAATTCTTTCTACAAATCCATCTTCTTCAGCCAACCTCAAAAACTGTATTGTATCTGAACTGTACATTGTATTTTGTAAATCGAATATTCCAATAATATCTTTAATTGGAACCACAACATTCTCACCTAAATGCAAAAACACTAACCATTCCTCCTCTAATTTAAAATTCGTCCATTTGACACAACAAATCTTTTAGCTTTATCATCTAAATAATCCTTCAAATCATCTATTCCAGTACATGTTATTATTGTTTGTATGTCCTGTATCGTACTTAATATATATATTTGTCTATTTATATCAAGCTCTGAGAGAACATCGTCTAGCAATAAAACTGGATACTCTCCTGTAACTTCTTTAATGATTTTTAAAGATGAAAATTTCATAGTTAAAATTGATGTACGCTGTTGTCCTTGAGATCCAAAAGTCTTAACATCTACATCGTTTATAAAAATATTAAAATCATCCCTATGAGGTCCTACTGATGTTAAACCTTTTTCCCTATCTCTCAATAAATTATCTTTTAATTTCTTTGAATAATTATTTTTAAAGTTATCTAAATTAACAGTACAATTATATATAAAATTAATATTTTCTTTACCAGATGTTATCTCTTTATGTATTTGACTTCCATAAATATTTATCTTTTCTATATATTCTAACCGTTTTGAAATAATATAATCAGCATATTCAATTAATTGTATATCATATACTTCTAAAACATCTTCATTGAATGTTTTGCTTTTTAACAAAATATTCCGTTCATTTAAAATTTTATTATATTGAACTAAGTTAAAGTAATATTTAGAATTTATTTGGGATAATTCCATATCTAATAATCGCCTTCTTAAACTTGGAGCTTCCTTAATGACCTTTAAGTCTTCTGGAGAAAACATTACAACATTGAATGTCCCAAATAACTCTCCAATCTTATTTATTTTAATATTATTTACTTTTATAGCTTTTTTTCCGTCTCTTAGGATATTTATATCTATCCTTTTATCAAGTCTATTTTTTCCAATGAGCAAACTTATGTAAGCATTACTCTTATTCCAGCTTATTAGCTCTCTATCCTTTGAAGTCCTATGAGATTTAGCAAAGGCACCATAATAAATTGACTCTAAAATGTTAGTTTTTCCTTGAGCATTATCTCCTATAAACACATTAACATTTTGAGCCAATTCTATGTTTAGATTTGAATAGTTCCTATAATTAACTAAACTTATATTTTTAACATACATAAAAAATACACCTATAAATAATTATATCATAATAATAAAATAACAGTTTATTTATTATTTCATATAATTTCAAAATCTGAATTTTCAAAACTTACAATATCACCTATTTTTATTTTTTTTCCTCGTTGAATGCAAATTTCATTATTTACCTTAACTAATCCATCTTGTATATAAAGTTTAGCTTCTGCACCTGAACTAACAATTGCAGCCCATTTTAAAAAAGCATCTAACTTTATATATTCAGTATTAATTTTTACTTTATTCATTTAATTTGTTATAAATATTACAAAAATAATATTTATCCTCCTATCTCATTAATCTTACTGGTAAAACCAGGTATTTAGAATTTTCGTTATCCTTTTCCTCAATTACACATGGACTTATACTCGAAGTCATTTTCATAACAACTTCATCTTCTTCTACATTTTTTAAAACATCTAATAAGTATTTTGAGTTAAATGCAATTTGTACTTCTTCACCTTGCAATTTTATGGATATTTCCTCTCTTACCTTTCCCAATTGAGAATTAGATGTAATTATTAAATTATCTTGTTGTAAATCTAATTTTATTAAATTAGTGTTTCCATCTTTAGCCATTAATGATGCTCTTTCAATAGCATTTTGTAATTTTTGTCTATTAACGCTAACTAATAATTTATGTTCTTGCGGCAATAGTGAATTGTAATTTATAAATTTACCTTCTAATAACCTAGATATTATCTTAGTTCTCTCTAAATTGAATAATATATGATTATTAGTAAATGTTATATCTACAATATCATCCACATCTTCTAATATTTTAGATACTTCATTTAATGTTTTACCTGGTATAACAACTTCTACATCAATATCAGTATCTAAAAATTCACTTCTAATTGCTAATCTATAGCCATCAAGAGCAACTAAATTTAAATTTTTATTTTTTACTTCAAACAATATACCTTGAAGAATTGGTCGTGTTTCATCTTGGGCAATAGCAAAAGATGTTCCTTTAATCATGTTTTTTAGTATATTTTGATTTACTGATATCTTTAGATTTTCATTGATCTCAGGTAATTCAGGAAATTCATTTGTATTCATATAAACAACATCAAATATAGATTTTTCACAAGTTATTTTAATTAACTGATTTTCAATAGTCTCTATCTTTATTGTTGAATTTGGTAATTTTCTTATTATTTCGCCAAATATTTTAGCATCTATTACAATGTTACCTTCTTCTATGATTGTAGCATCAACAGAAGTTTGAATGCTAACATCCATATCTGAACCTATAAGTGTTAATGTTGATTGTTCAGTTTTTATGTATACACCTTCAAGTATAGGTAACGTTGATTTACCTGTTATAGCTTTTTGAACTATTGATATTCCTTCTAATATTTTTTGTTTTTCACATGTAAAAATCATTTTGAAATCCTCCTTATTTATTAACAGGAAATTAAAGATAAAAAATAGATATAGATAAATATTTTTATAGTAATAATAGTAGTAGGGAGTGTTAATTTGTTGATAACTACCTTAAGCCAAGTAATATCCACAGAATTTCATTCAAAAATGTTGTGGATAATTCGGTAACAAATAAAACCACTTATCCACAACATTAAACTTATTATAACTAGAAAAACATTATCCACAATTTATTATATAGTTGTTATATACAGTTGTGGATTAATTTTGAGTCAACTTTTTAGTTATATCATTAATTGTATTTTGCAACGAATCGTCAGTTTTTAGATTTTCAGATATTTTTTCATAAGCATGAATAACAGTAGTATGATCTCTTCCACCAAACTCTTCCCCAATCTTAGGTAAAGACATATCTGTTAGTTTTCTGCTTAAATACATTGCAATTTGTCTTGGATAAGCAACATTTCTAGTTCTTCTTTGAGATTTTAAATCATCAACACGCAAATTAAAGTAACTAGACACTACATCTTGTATAGTATCAATAGTCACATGCTTACCTTGTTTTTTAGAAATTATATCTTTCAATGCTTCGGAAGCTAGATCCACAGTGACCTCTCTATTAGTTAATGAAGAGTAAGCAATTATCCTTATCAAAGCGCCTTCAAGCTCTCTGATATTTGATTTAATTCTTGTAGCAATATACCCCATAACTTCATTAGCTACATTTAAATTTTCAACATCAGCTTTCTTTTTTAAAATAGCCATTCTAGTTTCGAAATCAGGAACTTGTATGTCTGCAATTAATCCCCATTCAAATCTGGAGCGTAGTCTGTCTTCTAATGTTGGAATTTCCTTTGGCGGTCTATCTGAAGATAATATGATTTGTTTGTTTGCATCATGTAATGCATTAAATGTATGGAAGAATTCTTCTTGTGTACGTTCTTTTCCTGCTATAAACTGTATATCATCAATAAGTAGAATATCTACATTTCTATATTTATTTCTAAATTCTTCATTTTTATCATCTTTAATTGCATTAATTAATTCATTAGTAAATTTTTCAGAAGAAACATATACTACTTTAGCATTTGGATTACCATCTAAGATATAATGACCTATAGCATGCATTAAGTGAGTTTTTCCGAGTCCAACACCGCCATATATAAATAGTGGATTGTAGGCTTTGGCAGGTGATTCTGCAACTGCAAGTGATGCAGCGTGAGCAAATCGATTACTATTACCTATTACAAAAGAATTAAATGTATACTTTGGATTTAATGTTGAAGACATTTCATCATTAACCGTAATTGATTTTGATGCTTGTGGAGTGTTACTTTTATTTTCTTCTTTTTCGTAGTTATCAGACATTATAATAAATTCAATTTTATATAATTTTGAACAAACAGCTTTTATTGAGTTTGCAACTAAATCTTTATAACGCTTATCTAAAATATCTTGAGTAAAGGAATTTGGAACGCTTATCCTTAAAGTATCTGAAGAGATAGATATAGGTTCACAGCTTTTAATCCAAGTATTGAAGCTAACTTCACTAAGCTCACTTTTTATAATAGTTAAGGTTTTATTCCACAAGTTTTTTAGATCGGCATCCATTTTTATTATTCCTCCAGTATTTTATAAAAAAAATTTTATGCGACTTATGTACAATTTATCAACAGATATATCAACAGTATTATATTATCGCCAAGTATGTATATAAATATATCAACATGTTAATAATTATGTTTATATATAAATTGATTAAAAATTTAATAACATGTAACTATAAAAAGTTATAAACATGTACATAATTAAGTGAATATGCAATTTGTAATATGAACAAATAACATAAGATAAACAAGTTATGCACATATTTATCCACACATGTGGATAAGTTCTTAAAATAATAAGTTATTCACAACATAATATTTATGATAACATAAGTAATTGTTGATATTCAAGAAATTATCCACAAAAAAATATATATAAATATATTTATCAACAATTATTACCACCTTGACAGGAAAATAGTATATATATATAATAGATTAAGTAAAATTTAAAATTAGTTAAGTATAGTTTTTACTATAAATAATTTATTTAAGGGGGTGCATGTTAATGTTCATGACTTATCAACCTAAAAAAAGACAAACAAAAAAGGAACATGGTTTTAGAAAGAGAATGAGCACTCAATCAGGAAGAAACATTCTTAAAAGCAGAAGACAAAAAGGAAGAAAAAAATTAACAGCTTAAGGGCCGCTCTAAGTGGCCTTTTTTCTGCAAATGCAGGGAAAAAAGGAGAATATAAATATCTATGATTTATAGATTGAAAAAAAATTTTGAATTTACATTTATATATAGAAGAGGGAAGTCATTTGCAAATGACCTTTTAGTTATGTATATAATAAAGAATAAAAAGAATAAAGATAAATATCATAATTGTTATAATAAATTAGGTGTTTCTGTGAGTAAAAAAGTAGGAAACAGTGTTATTAGGAGTAGATGCAAAAGATTAATAAGCGAAAGTTTTAGATTAAATTATGATTATATGATAAAAGAATATGATTTTATTTTTATAGCAAGAAATCCTATGAAAGACAAGAAATATTTTGAAGTAGAGAAAGCTATGAGAAATTTAATTAAGAAGGCAGGCTTATATAATGAAGAAATTACTAATATGCCTAATTAATTTTTATAGAAAACATATTTCACCTGGGAGACCTTCATGCTGTAGGTTTACGCCAACATGCTCACAATATGCTCTGGATGCTATAAATAAATATGGGGCATTTAAAGGAAGCATAATGGCAATTTACAGAATATTAAGATGTAATCCTTTTGGCAAGGGTGGGTATGATCCAGTAAGATGAAATATAGGAGGGATATTTTTTAATGTTTCAAGCGATAGTTGATTTTATGAAAAGCATATTTGATTCCCTGCATAACTTTATAGTTAGTATGGGAGTATCAGATGTTGGGCTATCTTATGTTTTAGCGATATTTTTATTCACATTAATTATAAGAATTTTAATATTGCCATTTAACATTAAGGCAGCAAGATCTACACGAGGAATGCAAAAACTTCAACCAGAACTTAAAAAGCTTCAAGAAAAATATAAGGATGATAAAGAAAAATTAAGTGTAGAAACTATGAAGCTATATAAGGATAACAATGTTAGTATGGCTGGAGGGTGTCTTCCATCATTGCTTCCATTACCAATATTAATGGCTCTTTATTGGGTTTTCATGGGCATACATGGAATAGAAGGAGCATCATTTTTATGGATTAAAAACTTATTTGCCCCTGATCCATGGCATATATTAGCTATTTTAGCTGCATTATCAACGTACTTACCATCATATTTAATGACTAAATCCACTCCATCTCAACCTAATGGAATGAATATGGGAACTATGAATTTAGCTATGGCTGGAATGATGGGATTCATGTCATGGAATTTCAGTGCTATATTAGTTTTATATTGGATAATTGGTAATTTGATTCAAACTATACAAACATATTTCTTAAATTATAGACCTTCAGTAAAAGATATGAATGAAGTTAAAGAGAAAGAAACTAAAGTCGAATCAGAAAAATTTGTTATGGCAGTTGAAGAACCTAAAAATTTGGCTAGTAAAAAAAGAAAAAAAAATAAATAATTAAGTAATTTAAGTTTGCTTGGATATTAGAGGTGGTGAATTAACCGATGAGATCAATAGAAATAGAAGGAAAAACTGTTGAAGAGGCCTTAAATAAAGCTTTAATTGAATTAAATACTGAGAAAAACATGGTTGATGTTGAAATTTTAGAGTATGGTTCAAAAGGTTTATTTAATGTTATAGGAGTTAAGCCAGCTAAAATTAGAGTTACTAGTAAATATGATTATATCAAAGAAGCAAAAGATTTTATAGCTAACATACTTAAATGTATGGAAATTGAAGCTGATATAAGTGTGAGAGAAGAAAATGATACTATTATAATTAATTTATCAGGAGAAAGAATGGGATTGATAATTGGTTATAGAGGAGAAACATTGGACTCAATACAATACCTAGTTTCATTAATAGTTAATAAGGTTCATGAGCTTCCTCATAAAAGGGTCATACTAGATACCGAAAATTATAGAAGCAAAAGAGAAGAAACCCTTAAAGGACTTGCTATTAAAACAGCTAATAAGGTTAAGAAAACAAGAAAATTATTTAAGTTAGAGCCAATGAATCCGTATGAGAGACGAGTTATTCATTCTGCACTTCAGGAAGATGCCTTTATTAATACATATAGTGAAGGTGATGAACCGTTTAGAAGGGTAGTTGTTGAATTAAAAAAAGATTTGTAGAAGAAAGCCTAAATGGCTTTCTTTTTAAGTTTACAAGTAAAGTTTTAGAATTTAAGGAGAAAAATTAAATTAATATAACTTTGACTAATTAAGTTTTGTTATGTAAAATTGATATTAGTTTTGAATAGATATTGATATAAAAGTTCTTCTTTAAGTAAAGGAGGAAAATAGATGAAGGAATTTGATACTATTTGTGCAATAGCTACGCCTATTGGAGAAGGCGGAGTTGCTATAATTAGAATTTCTGGAGCAAAATCTTTAAGCATTGCAAGTAAAATATTTGTTCCCAGGAATAATTATGATATTAAAAAAATGCAGACATATACTATGAAATACGGCAATGTTGTAGAATTAGAAAATAGGGAAATTATTGATGAAGTTATTTTAAGTTATATGAAAGCGCCTAATAGTTATACTGGAGAAAATGTAGTTGAGATTAATTGCCATGGTGGTATTGTATCAACTAATAGTGTATTAAATGAAATTATAAAGGCTGGTGCAAGAATTGCAGAACCAGGTGAATTCACTAAAAGAGCATTTTTAAATGGAAGAATAGATTTAAGTCAAGCAGAAGCAGTTATGGATATAATAACAGCTAAAACTGAACTATCAATGAAATCAGCACTAATGCAAAGAAATGGAGCACTTTCAAGGGAAATAGGAGAATTAAGGAAATTTCTATTGAATGTTTTAGCATTGATTGAATACGCAGTTGATTTTACAGAAGATGATGAGGATATTATTGATGATAATTTAATTGCTCAAATCAAGAATGGCATTGATAAGGCTAGTGTTAAGATAAGACATTTATTGGCTAATGCTGATGAAGGAAAAATATTGAGAGAAGGCCTTAAAGTAGTCATTGTTGGTAAGCCTAATGTAGGAAAGTCATCATTATTAAATGCATTATTAAGAGAAAAAAGAGCTATAGTAACAGATATTCCTGGCACAACAAGAGATGTTATTGAAGAATATATAAATATTGAAGGAATACCTATTAAAATAACTGATACTGCAGGAATAAGAGATACGGAAGATATAGTTGAAAAAATAGGTGTGGAAAAATCTAAGGAAAAAATTGATGAAGCAGATTTAATAATATTAATGCTCGATGCATCTAGGGATATAGATGAAGAGGACCAAATAATAATTGATAAGATAAGAAATAAGAAGTATATAGTATTATTAAATAAAGTAGATTTAGATATAAAAATACCTGAAAAAATAATTAGTAGCTTAAGTAATAAAATAAACATATCAGTGAAAACAGGAAGTGGAATTGACAATTTAAAGAGTCAAATTAAGGATTTATTCTTTAATGGTGAAATAACTTCTGATAGCTTAACAATTTCAAACACAAGACATAAGCAGGCATTATATAGAGCATTAGAAAATTGTGATACAGCTTTAAATAGAATCAATGCCAATGAGTATATTGATTTAATATCCATTTATATAACAGCAGCGATGAAGGCGTTAGGTGAAATAACAGGAGAAGAATTAGAAGAAGATTTATTGAACAAAATCTTTAGTGAATTTTGTGTAGGAAAGTAGGGAAAAGTAATGGCAGTAAATTATGATGGCGGACAATTTGATGTAATAGTTGTTGGGGCTGGTCATGCAGGATGTGAAGCTGCATTAGCTTCAGCAAGGTTAGGACTTAATACACTGATATGTACAATAAATTTAGATTCAATAGCACTAATGCCATGTAATCCTAATATAGGTGGTACCGCAAAAGGTCATTTAGTAAGAGAAATTGATGCACTTGGTGGAGAAATGGGTATAAACATTGATAATACATTTATTCAATCAAGAATGCTAAATACTTCAAAAGGACCAGCAGTTCATTCATTAAGAGCACAAGCGGACAAAAAAGATTATCAATTTAGGATGAAAAGAGTTCTAGAAGAACAAGAGAATCTTAAAATAAGGCAGATTGAAGTTACAGAGCTTCAAGTTGAAGATGGAAAAATAAAAGGAGTAGTAACTAAAAATGGTGCAGTTTTTAAATGTAAAGCAGTTGTGCTTGCAACTGGTACATATTTAAAAGGGAAAATTATTATTGGAGAAATTTCATATAGTGGAGGGCCTAATGGGTTATTTCCAGCCAATGATTTATCTCAGTCATTATTAGACTTAGGAATTGAATTAAGAAGATTTAAAACAGGAACGCCAGCTAGAATAAATAGAAAATCAGTTGATTTTTCTAAGATGATTGAGCAAAATGGAGATGAGAAGATAGTCCCATTTTCATTTATGAGTGATAATATAAAAAAAGAGCAGATATCATGTTATTTAACTTATACAAATGAAGAAACAAGTAAGATAATCAGAGAAAATATAAATAGATCCCCTATTTATAATGGAAGTATAAAGGGGATTGGGCCTAGATATTGTCCATCTATAGAAGATAAAATAATGAGATTCCCAGATAAGCCTCAACATCAAATATTTATCGAACCAGAAGGTCTAAATACATTGGAAATGTATGTGGGTGGTTTTTCTTCATCATTACCTGAAGAAGTTCAAATTAAGATGCTTAGAACTTTACCTGGACTTGAAAATGTTGAAATGATGAGAACTGCATATGCAATTGAGTATGACTCAATTGACCCTACTCAACTAAAACCAACATTGGAATTTAAGAATATTGAAGGATTGTATGGAGCTGGACAGCTTAATGGAAGTTCAGGATATGAAGAAGCGGGTGCGCAAGGAATAGTTGCAGGAATTAATGCAGCCTTAAAAATTAAAAATGAAGAGCCATTAATTTTAACTCGATCTGATGCGTATATAGGAGTATTAATAGATGACTTAGTTACTAAAGGGACGAATGAACCATATAGAATGATGACTTCTAGAGCTGAATATAGGTTATTATTAAGACAAGATAATGCAGATTTCAGATTAACAGAGTTTGGCCATAGAGTTGGATTAGTTACTAAAGAAAGATATGGTAAATTTTTGAAAAGAAAGAAAAACATTGAGGAAGAATTAGATAGGCTAAGGAATTTAAAAGTAACTAATAAAAAAGAAGTAAATGAGTTTCTATTTTCATTAAATTCAGCTGAATTAAGAAAACCTATTAGTTTCTATGAGCTTATGCAAAGACCTGAATTAGATTATTTTGATTTGAAACCGTTAGATCCTGAAAGACCTGAATTACCATATGATGTAGGCGAACAAATAAACATACTTACAAAATATGAAGGATATATTCAAAGTCAACTTGAACAAGTTGAACAGTTTAAAAAATTTGAAAAGAAACTGTTACCTAGAGACATTAATTATAGTAATGTAAGGGGATTAAGAACAGAGGCGATACAGAAGCTAAATACTATAAAACCAATTAGTATAGGTCAGGCTTCGCGAATTTCAGGAGTGTCTCCTGCAGATATTTCAGTGTTGCTTATTTATCTTGAGCATCACTATAATAAACAATCTTAATTATTAATGGAGGAATTATGGATTTTTATGATTTAATGGCTAAATCAGCAGAAGAAGTTGGTTTACAATTATCAAAGCAGCAGTATGAGAAATTTATAATTTACATGAAACTTCTTCAAGAGTGGAATGAGAAGATAAATTTAACAGCTATAGTGGATGATGAAGATGTAATTAAAAAGCACTTTATTGATTCTATAAAAGCATTTAAAAGAAATGAATTTAAAGCAGCTAATAACTTAATAGATGTTGGAACGGGTGCTGGATTTCCAGGACTCCCGATAGCTATTATGAAAGAGGATATTAAGGTTACATTGCTAGACTCTTTAAATAAGAGAATTAATTTTTTAAATACTGTTATAAGTAAGATTGGTATCTCTAATGTAACGACAATTCATTCAAGAGCAGAAGATGGAGCGAGAAATTTAGAATTACGCGAAAGATTTGACATAGCGACTTCTAGGGCTGTCGCTAATATGAGTGTATTGTCTGAATTATGCTTGCCATATGTTAAAACTGGAGGGAGTTTTATAGCATTAAAAGGTCCTTCAGTAGATCAAGAGATTCAAGATAGTATGAATGCAATCAAAATTCTTGGGGGAAAATTGGTAGAAGTTTGTGAAGTAAACATTGAGAATACTGAGTTAAAACATAATTTAGTTATTGTTAAAAAGATTAAGGAATGTGCTAAGACATACCCAAGAAAAGCTGGATTGATAACTAAAAATCCACTTAAATAGTTAATGTGATAGGTATTAGCTAATAAATTAAGTAAAATTAGAATAGATACTGAAATTTAAGAGGAAAAACATGGATAATGTAGAATAAATTATAGATGAGTTAAAATGTTTTAATAAGGGATGGGTTGGGAGCATGAATAATGAAATAGTAAAAATTAACATAGATAAGGTAATTCCAAATATTTATCAACCACGTAAATATTTTAATGAAGAAGCAATTGAAGAATTATCACAATCAATTAAGCAGTATGGAATAATTCAGCCACTTACAGTAAGAAAAAGAGGCGAATTTTTTGAACTGGTAGCAGGCGAGAGGAGACTTAGAGCTGCTAAGAGAGCTAATTTAGAAACAGTTCCATGTAATATTATTGATATAACAGATTCTGAATCGGCTCAAATAGCATTATTGGAGAATTTACAAAGAGAAGATTTAAATTATATTGAGGAAGCAGAAGCATACTATAATTTAATTAATGATCATAATTTTACTCAGGATGAATTAGCTAAGAGAATGGGTAAAAAGCAATCTACCATTGCAAATAAATTAAGATTATTGAAACTAAGTTCAGAAGTTAGAGAAATATGTTTAACAAATAAGTTAACGGAAAGGCATGCAAGAGCATTACTTACTGTTCCAGATGAAAAGTTACAATTAAGAATTGTTCAAAAGGTTATAAAAGATGGACTAAATGTAAAGAAAACAGAGGAATTAATAAATAAAGAATTGCTTAAGTTAGCAGGTGAAGAATTAAAAAAGAAAAGTAAAAGAAATATAAAAGGATTACTACCTGCGAAATTATATGTAAATACAATTAAGCAAGTTTTAGAAAAATTTGATATTCCAGCCCAATATGCATATAAGGATGAAGATGAATTTATAGAAGTTACTGTAAAAATTCCAAAAGTAAAGAAATAAAATTAAATAGTGTTATAAAGATAAAAGTTAAGGGAAATTATTATCACCTTAACTTTTATTATGTTATTAATAATAAAAGTTATCTAGAAGTGAAAGATTTAAGCTATTTTTTTAGATAATTTGGATATTAGCCAGTTTTTTAGTACATAATTCTTTTATTATCTTAAAAAAGTATATATAATATTAATATGGGAAGGGGGGAAGCTCTTTTAGGGCATATTATGAAAAAAATTTGTATTTTTAATCAAAAGGGTGGAGTCGGAAAAACAACTACTAATATAAACTTATGCGCTTATTTAGCTTTAGAAGGTTATAAGGTTTTAACTATAGATATAGATCCACAGGGTAATACGACCAGTGGATTGGGATTAGATAAAAATAACCTAGATCTATCTGTTTATGATGTTTTAATTTCTGATGCAACAATGAAAGAATCCATAGTTAGAAGTGATTTGGTTCAAAATTTATTTATATCACCATCAACAATGGAACTTGCAGGAGCAGAAGTTGAGCTTATAAATAATAGCGATAGAGAAAATATAATGAAGAAGAAGTTAGAAGATATCGAAAGTGAATATGATTATGTGTTTATTGATTGCCCACCATCTTTAGGCGTATTAACAATAAATGCATTAACTTGTGCAGATTCAGTTTTAATTCCAATTCAGTGTGAATTTTATGCACTGGAAGGTGTAAGTCAGTTAATTAATACTATACAATTAGTTAAGAAATCCTTAAATAAGAATTTAGATATTGAGGGTGTTATAATGACTATGTTTGATTATAGGACAAATCTTAGTGCTGAAGTATTAAAAGAAGTTCAAAAGTATTTTAAAGATAAAGTCTATAAAACAACAATTCCAAGGAATGTGAGATTAGCAGAAGCGCCTAGTTTTGGACTACCAATAATGTTATATGATGAAAAGTGTAAGGGTGCAGAAGCCTACGTAAAATTGACAAAAGAATTTTTAAAGAAGCAGTAGGTGATATAATGGCAAAAAAATTTACTCTAGGAAAAGGTTTGAGTGCGCTTATACCCGATGAAGTAGAGGAAACTATAGAGGAAACTAGCAAACTTTTAATTTCAATAAATAAAATAAAAAGTGATGAAGAACAGCCAAGAAAATTATTCGATTCAGAAAAAATAGCTGAATTAGCAGAATCTATAAAAACGCATGGTATAATTCAACCATTAATTTTGAGAAAACATAATGAAGATCAATATGTTATAGTGGCTGGTGAAAGAAGATGGAGAGCTGCTAAAATGGCTGGATTGAGGGAAATACCGGCAATAATAATGGAATTAAGCAGTAGAGATATACTAGAAATTTCATTGATAGAGAATATTCAGCGTCAAGATTTGAATCCAATTGAGGAAGCATTAGCTTATAAAAAGTTGTTAAATGATTTTAAAATAACACAAGAAGAGTTGAGTAAGAGAATTGGAAAGTCAAGGGTAGCAATTGCTAATACAATACGATTAACTAATTTGGATGAAAGAGTTCAACAATACATAGTGGAAAGCATTATAACAGAGGGGCATGGAAGAGCACTTCTTGCCATTAGTGATAATGAAAAACAATATGAAATAGCACAAAAAGTAATTGATGAAAAATTATCAGTTAGAGAACTAGAAAAACTTATAAAAAAGATTAATGACAGTGAAGAAAAAGAAAAAGTTGAGGAACCTTTAGATAGATTAAACCCTTATTACAAGGATGTGAAAAATCAACTTCAAAATCATTTCGGAACTAAAGTAAATATATTGAACAAAAAGAATAAAGGAAAAATTGAAATTGAATATTATTCAGAAGAAGATTTACAGAGAATTTTAGATATTATTAATATGTAATGTTTCACGTGAAACAATTATGAAAGGAATGACAGAATTTTGGATACACTAATCAACACAATAAATGGTTTTATGCCTCTTTTAACTCTTGGAATGCTAATAATAATTATTTTGTTATTTATAATGGTTATAGTATTATTTAAAGCTGTAGGTAGGGTAGAAACTAAGTATAGGAAATTAATGAGGGGAACTACTAATAATAGCTTAGAAGAAATGTTATTAGAAAGACTAAAGAACATAGAAGACGCAAAAGAGGCATCTGAAGAAGCTTTGCAAGAGTGTAAAAGATTAGAGATAAAAATGAAAGATTGCATTCAAAAAGTTGCTATAATGAGATATAAAGCTTTTGAAAATGTTGGTAGTGATTTAAGTTTTTCTATAGCTATGTTAGATGATAAAAATGATGGTTTGATACTAACAGGAATATATGGAAGACAAGAGAGCACAACTTATGCAAAGCCAATTGATAAAGGAATATCAAGATATGATCTTTCCGAAGAAGAACTATATGTTTTAAATGAAGCATCTAATAAAGAAACTAAATAGTAAATAATTTTAAGGTGTCGCAACTCTGAGTCGGCACCTTTATTTTTTATCATTTAGTTAATTTAAATTACTTTACATATTATATTAATTGTTTCACGTGAAACAATTAAAGAATGATTTGCATAAAAGTATCTGATTTCGATATGATTTAAGTAATATTAGAATATTCACCTTATATTTAAACCTCTTTTTTCGCCATATTAGTTTTGTTTAAAATAAAATAACATATTCCTTTAGAGATTGACTCAGCAAGATTCATTACTGTATTTAATCTAGTATTTTGCAACACTAAGAAATCGAAGCCGCTTGATATATTTACAATTCCAGTTATGCTCATTTCCCCAACAGCAGGAAGTTTTTTATTTAATGCTAAACCGGGAATTAGAGGTTTCTTTTGTATAAAAATCTTACCAATGTTATTTAAAGAACCTAAACATGAATCAATTGCTACAATATATGGATTATTATATTTAAGATAAATTTCATTTAGTGTACTCTCTATATTTTTAGCATGAATAGGATTTTCTAAAGAACCATAAATCAATATATTATTTCTTGAAAAATACTTTAGTTTATGCCCCACTAATGGACCAAGAGAATCACCAGTAGATCGATCGCTGCCTATGCATATAAATATAATAGGTCTATTATCATCTAGTATTGGTTGTAATTGAGTTAATAAGTAATTTTTGATTTTTATACATGCAGTAAGTGAAGATGAATTAATACAAAAACTATCACACATAAAAGAACCTCCTCAATAAATTTATATCCAATAAAAAAGGTTTTATTCATACTTCAAACAATTATTTAATCATGATTTGAAGTATAGAATAAAACCTTAAAATATATTGAACTATATTTTTATAAATTAGATGTAATTTTACTCAAAATAGAAAGAGTATAATCAATATCATCTTTAGTAGTAAAATGACTAATACTTAATCTTACTGTTCCATTAGGATATGTTCCTATAGTCTTATGTGCCAGAGGAGCACAATGCAAGCCAGTTCTGCTTTTAATTCCATTACAGTCAAGCTGATAACCCAATTCAGAAGGATCTAACGAATCAGCATTTATTGAAATGCATGTAGTTAACATTTTACCAGATTTATCACCATAAATAGTTAGTCCATTAATATTCAATAAACCAGTAAGTAGATAATTTATTAAATATTGATTATGATCATGTATACTATTTAGACCTATAGAGTTTATGTATTTAATGCCTTCGGTCAAGCCAATTATTCCTGGAAGATTATGAGTTCCACATTCAAATTTATCAGGCAAAAAATCAGGCTGGTCAAGAGAATATGAAAGACTTCCAGTACCACCTTGAAGAAATGGAGAACAACAATCATTGAATTTTGAATCTACGATAAAACCACCAACTCCTTGAGGACCTAATAAACTTTTGTGACCTGTGAATGCTACTGCATTTGCTTTTATGTTTTTCATGTTAATATCTAATGTACCCGCACCTTGAGATGAATCAACAATAAAGAATATATTATTATCATTACATAATTCACCAATGGCATGTAAGTCCTGAATTGAACCTGTAACATTTGATGCTTGGGTAATTACAACGAGTTTGGTCTTGCTATTAATTTTTTTCTTAATATTATTTATATCTATAAAACCTTGAGAATTTGCATCTACGATATCTAATTCTATATTTAGATTCTCCTTACAAAAGTAAAGCGGTCTAATAACAGAGTTATGCTCCATCGAAGATGTTATTACATGATCACCAGATCTTAATATTCCTTTAATTAATATATTTAAAGACATGGTGACATTACTAGTGAAAATTACATTGCTTGGAGAATCAAAACCAAAGAAATCACAAACAATTTCTCTGGCATTATATAGGTATCGATTGCTTTCAAGTGAATTACTGTAATTTCCACGGCCTGCATTTCCACCTACTGTAAGCATATAATTATACATAGCATCAACAACTTGTCTTGGTTTTGGAAATGTAGTGGATGCGTTATCTAAATATACTTCCATAGTTCACCTCTAAAAAATAAATCTATAAATTCCTCCAATAATAAATAGTATACCCAAAGCAAAAAGAAAATAATCTAAAAGCTTCGTTGTATTGTTTACATAATTGGGCTTGAACTTCCTTATTCCTTTACTTACTGAAATATTAAGAAAACAAAACCAAGTTATACTGCCTAGAATCATTGAAGAGATTGAAAGAGTAAAAAATGTACTTCCATGATGTCGCCATATAGTAAATACAGTACCACTTAGTGCAATCCATAATGATGGAGTACTAGGGTTTAGAAATGTTATTAAGAATCCAGTTATGAAGCCATTTGAAGTACGTTTTGAAATTGACTTTTCTAGCTCTACTTCTGATTTTGTGCTTTTAAAAGATATTTTATTTGATAAAACCAAAACAATTCCAGATACTATCCAAAATAAGTTGTAAAGCTTAGAGTGATTAGTTAATATTGTGAATAATCCTAGATTTATAATTATTATATATACTATATCTGCAGATACTGCACCAAGGGAGACTTTAAAACCTTCTTTAAATCCTTTTGATATAGAACGACTAACTGACTCAAGACCAGAAGGTCCTAATGGAATAGAGGCAACAAAGCCAGTAAAAAAACCAAATGATATAGCTTTTAATATGTTAACAATTGAAAACATTATAATCTCCTTAATAATCACATTTGTATATAATTATAAAGTAAAAAAGTTTTTTTTTCACTAAATTTAAGAAGTTTTTTATTGTAAATTTATTTTTACCTTTATAAAGTAAAAAAAATATTATAATATGAATTATGATATGAATATAAAAAGGTGGTACAAATATGAATTATTATATAGTAGTATTCAAAAATACATATGATGCAATGGCAGCAGAAAAGAAATTAAAGGAATTAAATTTTAATTTTAGAATAATGCCTACACCCACATCAATAACTATGAGCTGTGGAATCTGTGTTAGAATAGATGAAAAAGAAGAAATAGATACGATAATAAAAGATAATATATTGGAATATAAAAATGCATATTTTAGAGGTGAAGAAGGCTATATGCTGGTTGAAAAATAGGAGGGATAATTTTTGAGTGGCAATATAACGGACTTACAAAAGGCCATTGGAGAATATAAAGATCAATTTATGAATTTAATGTGGCTTCCGACAATAATAGAAATAGTCATTAAAGTTATTTTTGTTATTATTATGGTATACTTTTCAATAAAGATTGGAGAGCACTTAATAAAAAAATTTGTAGAGCAGCAAGTAAAAAGTAATGCTATGCTTTCTCTAGATACTCAGAGAGCAAAAACACTAGGAGAAGTGTTAAAAAGTGTCCTAAAATATTCAGCATATTTTGTAGGAATAGCAATAATAATACCAATGATATTTAAAGGAGCATCTTTTACATTTGCAAGTATAGGTGGAATAGCAGTTGGTCTTGGAGCACAGAGCTTAATAAAAGACTTGATTAATGGATTTTTTATTTTGTTTGAAAATCAATTTGGAGTTGGAGACCATGTGACCTTAGGCAATTTTAGTGGAATTGTCAAGAGCATTGGAATTAGAAGTACGGTGATTGCAGATTTTAATGGAGATGTTCATTCTATTCCGAATGGTTCTATTATTGGAGTAACTAATCATTCTAGGAATGATATTAAGTTTATAGTTGATGTGAATATTTCATATGAAGAAGATGTAAAAAGAGTGATTGACATTATAAAAAAAACTTGTGATGAATTTCAAGAAGAGAATGCAGAATATATAGACGTCCCATTGGAGGTAATTGGGCTAACAGCATTAGGTTTATCAGGGGTTACTATAAGAGTAACTGGTAAAGCAAAACCACTTATGCAATGGAAAATGGAAAATGAGCTTAGAATGGCTATAAAATTAACATTGGACAAAAATGAAATAAAAACACCAGAGATTTCAAAGGCAGTTAATTGAAGATATAGGAGTGATAGTAAGTAATGATAGAAAGTTTCAACCTTGGAGATATAGTAGAAATGAAAAAACAACATCCATGTGGATCAAACCAATTTGAAATAATACGAGTAGGTGCTGATATAAAGATCAAATGCACTGGATGTGGAAGAATTGTAATGATTCCAAGAAGTAAATTTAAAAAGGAAGCAAAGAGAATAGTAATTAGTTCAGAAAATTAGAAATTGATTCAGAAAGTCAGAAAATTAATTCAAAAAGTTAGAAATTTGCTTGAATATTTCTTTAATAAATGATATAATTACAAATTGTAATCCCTGCTATGCAAAGCATAGCCGTTAGTCCAAGGGGAGGAGGTGAAATTAATGAGAAAGTACGAAACTATATTTATATTAAACCCTTCATTTGATGAAGAAACTGTTAAAGCTAACATCGAAAAGTTTAAGGGTGTTATAGAAAATGGTGGAGGAACAGTAGAAAATGTTGATTTCTGGGGTAAGAGAAAGCTTGCTTATGAAATCTCAAAAGTTAGTGAAGGTTATTATACTTTAGTTAACTTTACTGCTAACCCTGAATTACCAAGAGAGTTAGATAGAATATTCAGAATCACTGATGGTGTTATAAGACATATCATTGTTAATGAACAAGTATAAGGTGGTGTTGTAAATGAATAAAGTAGTTCTAATCGGAAGATTAACAAAAGATCCAGAACTAAGATTTACTCCAGGAAGTGGAGCAGCAGTAACAACCTTAACATTAGCAGTTGATAAATATAACACAAAAACTGGTCAGAGAGAAGCTGATTTTGTACCTGTAGTAGTATGGGGCAAACAGGCAGAAAGTACTGCTAATTACATGAGTAAAGGTAGCCAAATGGCTATTAGTGGTAGAATTCAAACCAGAAGTTATGAAGCAAAAGATGGTACTAAAAGATATGTGACAGAAGTGGTTGCTACAGAAGTTCAATTCTTAAGTAAAGGAAATGCTTCGGGAAATGCTGGAACTAATTTCGGTAACAGCAATGAATATTCAATGCCAGTAAATGATGCATTTAGTGGCGGAGGCTTTGAGGAGGATATAACTCCAGTAGATGATGGAGATATGCCTTTCTAAAATTTTAGTAAGGAGGGAATAAGATGAGCAGAGAAGAAGGTAACAATAGTAGAAGACCAGGCGGTAAAATGAGAAGATCTAGAAAAAAAGTTTGTGCTTTTTGTGTAGATAAAGCTGAGTTTATCGACTATAAAGATATAAATAAGCTTAGAAAGTATGTTACAGAAAGAGGAAAGATTCTTCCAAGAAGAATATCTGGAACTTGTGCTAAGCATCAAAGAGAATTAACAACTTCAATTAAGAGAGCAAGAAATATAGCATTATTACCATTCACAACTGAATAAGGTAATATTACAATCCCCTGAGAAATCAGGGGATTTTTAATATCAAAAAATATAAACAATAAAATGTGGTAAAAAATAGCAAAAAAGTTATAAGTCCTTGCAATACTTAAAAAAAAAAATTAAAATAAGAATACAGGGTTTTGAGAGAGGATGATATGGTTATGAGAAAAGATAATTTCAATATAATGACCAATATTAAGATTATAGAGGATTTAAAAGCTCAACTTCTTTGCATAATAGGAGAATTCTTTAAGCTTTTAACAAAAGGAAATAATGTGGCACGTGATTCAATTTTAAATTGTATTTCAGGTGCTATAATAATATTATATATTTTGGGCGAAAAATTAGGATATTCTTTTATAGATGTAGATCATGATATAAAATCTAAGTTAGATCTAGGGATAAGAGCTGAAGATCAAGTTGAAAAAGAGGGAAAAAGCTTAAGCAAATTAAAACATTATATTGGCAACAGAAGAGATTAATTATATCTTAGGAGGCTTTTTATGAATTGGATGATTATGCTTAAACGATTGCTTAAGCCAGGATTATTAGTGATTCTTTTAATAATGCTATTTTTTTATGATTATGCAGGCATAGGTGTAATCATTCTTATAATTTATTTAATAGACAATTATCAGCAATTAAGTTATTATTGGAAAAAAGAAAATGATATGAATGAATTTATAAAAAGCATAAATAAAGGAATTTCAGATAATGCATTAAAATCTGTTTATCCTCTAGTTTTAATAAAGGATGATGGAGAAATACTATGGTGTAATAATTTGTTTAAATCGTTAAAATACAATGAAGAAGATTATTATGAGAAGAATGTTTTAAGCATAACCAGAGGATTAAATTTAGATAATATACTAAAGCATGAAGATAATATACATCAGAGACTTAGCATTAATAATAAATTGTACGATGTGTATGCAAATTTAGTTGAAACAAAAAATAAGAAATGTTTATATTTATTGTCTTTTAATGATATAACAAAGCTTATAGATTATGAAACAACTCAGGAAAGTATAATGTTAGTTGAGGTAGATAACTTTTCAGAGGTATTAGACAAGACAGATGAAAATAATAGACCTCTTCTAGTAGCGGAAATAGAAAGAACAATTAATGCTTATGCAAATAACTTAAAAGCTATGATAAAAAAATATGATACAAATAAATATGTATTGTCAATTCAAAATAAATATATTGAAGATGAGATAAAGCAAAAGTTTAATATAATAGAAGTAATCTCAAAAATTGACAAAGGTAATTCTATAGAGATTACATTGAGCATAGGTGTAGGAACTGGTGGAATGTCTCCTCTAGAAAATTATAATAATGCCAATATAGCAAAAGAATTAGCATTAGGTAGAGGTGGAGACCAAGTTGCAGTTAAAACCAATGATGATATAAAGTTCTTTGGTGGGAACTCAAAAGAAATAGAAAAAAGAACCAAGGTAAAAGCAAGAGTTATAGCAAGAGCATTAAGTGAATTAATCTATGAGAGTAGTAAGGTATATATTATTGGTCATAAGAATCCAGATATGGATTGCTTTGGATCGGCGGTTGGATTAGCAAGTGTAGTTAAACAATTAGGCAAGAATTGCAATATTTTATTAGATAATGATACTAATGCAATTGATTATTTTTTAAATAAGCTAAATAATGAATCTAAATACGATGATCTATTTATATCAATGGAAGATGCAAAAAATAATTTGGATAGTCAAACATTGGTTATAATTGTAGATGTTCATAATAAGAGTTATATTGCAGACTTAGCATTAGTGGAAAAGGCTCAAAGAAAGGTTATAATAGATCATCATAGAAGAAGTCCAGATATGATAGAGCATGATATATTAAATTATATAGAAGTATATGCGTCTTCAACTTCTGAAATGGTTACTGAGATTATTCAGTATATGGTTGATAAGCCTAAATTAACAAGAACAGAAGCAGAAGGACTACTTGCAGGAATTTTCATGGATACTAAAGGTTTTTCATTTAAAACTGGAGTTAGAACTTTTGATGCAGCATCATTTTTGAAGTCTTTAGGAGCAGATTCAATTGAGATTAAAAAAATGTTTACTGATGATTTACAAGATTATTTACTTATTGCGGAAACCATAAAATCGGCAGAAGTAAATAATAGTGCAGCTATAGCAGTTGCGCCTAAAAACATAGGGACTGTAATTATTGCAAAATCAGCTGATGAATTATTAAATATATCTGGAATTTCAGTAAGCTTTGTTTTAGGTGAAGTAAATGGAGAGATATATATCAGTGGAAGATCTGTAGGAGATATTAATGTTCAGATTGTATTAGAGGCATTAGGCGGCGGAGGACACATGAATATTGCTGGAGCTAAAGTACAAAATAGTACAATTGAAGAGGCAATAGATCAATTAAAAGATGCAATGAAAAAATACTTAAGGATAGGTGAATAGATATGAAGGTTATTTTATTACAAGATGTTAAAAAAATAGGTAAAAAAGGTGATGTTATTGAAGCATCAGATGGATATGCTAGAAACTTTTTATTTCCCAAGAAATTAGCACAAGAAGCAAGCGAAGCTAATATGCATATTTTAAACAATAAGAAGGAAAATGAAAGAAAACAAAAGTTAGCTGAACTTGAAGCAGCACAAAAGTTAGCTGCAGAGTTAAAGGGAAAAGAGATAAAAATAAATGCTAAAACAGGAGAAAATGGAAGATTATTTGGTGCTATTACCAGCAAAGATGTTGCCCAATTAATTAAAGAACAATATAAGATTGAAATTGATAAAAAGAAAATTGTCATGGATACAATAAAATTAGCTGGTGGGTATGAAATAGACGTAAAATTATATCCAGAAGTTAGCACTAAAATGAAGGTGATTATTGTTCCGCAAGAATAAGGAGGATTAATTTTGAATTCATATGATGATGTAAGCTTATTGCAGGATATTATTTCAGGAACTTTGTCGTTAGAGTCACAGATAGAAGCATTATTTTCTATAACCAAAAATGTTCTTGATAAAGGAGCATTTAGAGCTAGAACAGTTAGATTTAAATTAGATAAATATATACAATCAGCAAATCCTTGTGATAAAGTTTTTGCATTAAATACTATATTAGCGGAGGGTAAAGATCTAAAGGCTTCACCTAAGAGAGAGGAACTGCAAGAGGCCATAGAAAGAACAGTAAGATTAATTTCCAATGAATTGGCTAAAAGGTATGTTCAAACTAAGATTGAGTCTCAAGTAGAACAATCTATAATGGAGAAACAAGAAAAGTATATAGATGAAGTTAGACTTTCGGTTATAAATAAACAAAAAGGCGTTGAAAATAAGAAAACACTTAGTAAATTAAATAACTTGGTAGAGTTAGATAGTAGAACAACGAGTAAAAATATAATGAGTTTTTTAAGGCCTACGAATTTTTCTGAGGTAGTTGGTCAAAAAAGAGCTGTTAAATCATTAATATCAAAGCTTTCTTCACCATACCCACAACATATAATATTATATGGACCTCCTGGAGTTGGAAAGACTACAGCAGCCAGGTTAGCATTAAATGAGGTTAAAAAGCTTTCATTTACTCCATTTGATGAAAACTCTAAGTTTGTTGAAGTAGATGGAACTACGCTTAGATGGGATCCAAGAGAAATAACAAATCCATTATTGGGTTCGGTTCATGATCCTATATACCAAGGCAGTAAGAGAGATTTGGCTGAAGTTGGAATACCAGAACCTAAACCAGGGCTTGTGACTCAAGCACATGGAGGTGTACTGTTTATTGATGAAATAGGAGAATTGGATTCTATGCTTCAAAATAAGCTTTTAAAGGTACTAGAGGATAAACGCGTTGAGTTTTCTTCATCATATTATGATCCAGATGATGAGATGATTCCTAAATACATTAAGTATCTTTTTGATAATGGAGCACCAGCAGATTTTGTATTAATTGGAGCAACAACTAAAAGTCCAAGTGAAATTAATCCGGCTTTAAGATCAAGATGTACAGAGGTATATTTTGAGCCATTAGCGTCATCAGATATTGTACTTATAGTAAAAGATGCTGCAGAAAAACTGAACGTAAGATTAGAAGATGGGGTTGCAGAGAAGATTAGTAATTATACATTTGAAGGTAGAAAGGCAGTAAATATACTGACTGATACATATGGGTATGCATTACATCGCAGCAAAGAATTTATAGATAATTTAGAAATAAAGTTATCTGATTTAGATGAAGTAATTTCAATTGGACGATATACTCCAATTGAAAGATTGGCAAACATAGATGCAAAAGAAGTAGGTCATGTTTACGGGTTAGGTGTAAGTGGTTTTTTAGGTTCTACAATAGAAATTGAAGCAGCGGTATTTCCTGCAAAGAAAAAAGGCTCAGGTGTAGTTAGATTTAATGATACAGCAGGAAGCATGGCAAAGGATTCCGTATTCAATGCTGCATCTGTTATTAGAAATATAACAGATAAGGATATTAAAGATTATGATATTCATGTTAATGTTGTTGGAGGGGGAAAAATAGATGGACCTTCAGCCGGAGCAGCGATAACAATTTGTGTAATAAGTTCATTGTTAAATAAACCTATAAGACAAGACATAGCAATTACAGGAGAAATATCCCTTAAGGGCAAGGTTAAACCAGTAGGTGGAATATTTGAAAAGGTCTATGGAGCAAGAAGAATGGGAATAAAATTAGTTTTAATCCCAAAAGATAATGAGAAAGAAATTCCTTTAAATACTGAAGATATACAAGTTAACACAATTGAATCAATAGAAGAACTTATGAATATTGTGTTTAACTAATTAGGTAAAAAGTCTCCTTAAAGATTAGGAGACTTCTTTTTATCATTAAGAAATGATAAAATTATAATGGCTACATACAAATGATAAAGTTAATGATAATTGTCAAAAGATAATTAGATAGGAGGAATAAGTCTTGGATGCATCAGTTATGAGGAGTTTGCCTCAAAGTATAGAAGCAGAACAATCGGTTTTAGGATCGATGATCATAGATAAAAGTGCCATTGCTAAAGTATTAGAAAGCCTAGAAGAAGAAGATTTTTATAGAGATGGCCATAAGATAATATATAGATCATTATTAGAAATGTTTAGAAATGATATAGCAATAGACTTATTAACATTGTTGGAATATTTGAAAAGCACTGATACTCTTGAAAGGGCTGGAGGAGTAACATATATAACAGAACTTAGCGCTTCGGTACCAACTACTGCAAATCTAAGTGCTTACATAAAAATTGTTTCTGATAAGTCTACTTTGAGGAGATTAATTAAATCATCAACGACTATAATTGAAGAAAGTTATAACAATCAAAGTAATGTTGAAGATGTTGTAGATAGTGCAGAAAAGAAAATATTTAATATAGCGGAAAAAAGAACCACAAAAGATTTTGAGCCGCTAAGTGATGTTTTAGAAAGAGGATTTGCTCAAATAGAGAAACTTTTTAATAATAAAGGTACAATTACTGGTGTTGGATCTGGATTTACTGATTTAGATGCGAAGACTTCTGGTTTTCAAAGTGGAGATATGGTATTAATTGCAGCTAGACCATCAATGGGAAAAACAACATTTGCATTAAATATAGTAGAACATGCCGCACTTAAAGAAAATAAAAGCGTTGTAGTATTTTCTCTGGAAATGTCTAAAGAACAATTAGCATATAAACTGCTTTGCTCAGAAGCTAATGTTGATATGTTAAGGCTTAGAACTGGTACTTTAGAGGATAAAGATTGGGAGAATATTGCAATGGCAGCAGGACCTCTTTCAAAGGCAAAAATCTATATAGATGATACTGCCGGTGTTACTGTTATGGAAATGAGATCAAAATGCAGAAGGCTTAAAATAGAATATGGAATAGACTTAATTGTTATAGACTATTTGCAGCTTATGTCAGGGGGAACTGGTACCGACAATAGGCAACAAGAAGTATCTGAGATATCTAGATCTATTAAGGCATTAGCAAAAGAAATGGAATGCCCGGTCATAGCATTATCACAGCTATCTCGTGCTCCAGAGCAAAGAGCAGATCATAGGCCAATGTTATCTGACTTAAGAGAATCAGGGTCTATAGAGCAGGATGCTGATGTAGTTATGTTCTTATATAGAGATGAATACTATAACAAAGAAACTGAAGATAAGAATATTGGTGAATGCATAATGGCTAAACAAAGAAATGGTCCAGTTGGTACAGTTAAACTTGCTTGGCTTGGACAATACAGTAAATTCGGTAATTTAGATGTAATTCACAGAGAATAAAATAAAAAAAATAAGAAATAATATTAATAAATAAAGATATAAGAAGTTTAAATTCTTATATCTTTGAATGTATTTATGTTAATATAGTCTATTAGGATATCTTTGAGATTATTAATTTTATGCTGTCTTTATGATCATGAAGCAATATATTATTTAAATCAATCTTTGATAAATAGAAAATTTTTTGATAAAGAAAATTTTTAGAATCATTATTATTAAGAAATATTTTTAAAATTAAAAAATTGTTTTTGTAAGACATTTCTAATACATGCTTATTATCATAAAATGAGTTAATATTTATGTAATAAAATTCCAGGGTTTCTTCAAGCTCACATGTGGGAAGCTGTTCTTTCGGCTCAGGATATAAGATGGCAGTAATAAAATCCTTAGGGCTTAGCAAAGAATTGTTATATATTAAAGAAGTATCTTTCATATATATTCCTCCCTTCGTATTTAATTATAGTTTGCCATTTTTAATACAAGCTATTCTATGATTATAGTGGATTAATATTAATATATTCATATAAAATAATAAAATTTCAAATTTAACTAAAAAATTTTAATGGGGGCTAAAGTATGAGTAAAAAAGTTGGTTTTATAGGTTGTGGAAATATGGGAAGTGCTATGGTAGGTGGATTGATTAAATCAGAATTTTTAGAAGCTGATAATATAATTGTTTCTACAAAGACTGAAGAATCTGCTAAAAAATTAAAGGAGCAATTTGGAATAGCAACGACTTTAGACAGTAAATTAGTTGCAAAAGAAGCTGATGTTATAATTTTGTCTGTTAAGCCTTTTATGTATAAAGATATGATAACTAAAATTAAATCAGAATTAAGTAAAGACAAGTTAATCATAACTATAGCAGCAGGGATCAGTATAAGTAATATGGAGGAATGGGTTGGAGAAAATGCTAAAATAATTAGAACCATGCCCAATACACCAGCTCTCGTAGGACAAGCGATGTCAGCAATATGTCCGAATAAGAACATAAATGATGAAGATTTAGATTATTGCATTAAAATATTTAAAAGCTTTGGAGAATGTGTTCAGTTAGAGGAAAAGGATTTTCATGGATTTACAGCATTATGTGGATCTTCTCCTGCATACGTATTTATGTTTATAGAGGCTATGGCTGATGCAGCAGTAAAATTAGGTATACCTAGAGTTAAAGCTTATAAGATGGCAGCACAAAGTGTGCTAGGAGCCTCTAAGATGGTATTAGAGACAGGAAAGCATCCTGGAGAATTAAAAGATGCCGTTTGTTCACCAGCTGGAACTACAATTGATGCAGTTGTTGAATTAGAAAAGCTTGGATTTAGAAATAGTGTAATACAGGCTATGGATAAATGTGCAGAAAAATCAAAGAACATGTAATTATATATTAAATTTATTTTAATGGATGTATAGAAGATATGGTGCTATACATCCATTTTTATATGGAATTTCATGAAATATTTAATAAGTATAAGTTAATATTTATTAAAAGAAGCCGAGGGATTTACATACATTTTGGTAAAATTCCAGATCCATATGATTATTAAAGAAACAAGGAAATTTCATATCATAATTTCCCCATATAGTTATAGGTTTATTAAAAAAATAAAAGGTAACAAAAAAAGTTTCTCTTGTATTTAAACGAACTAAAAATGGGATGAGAGATTTATCACGAAGAGCATAAAAAATACCATTATGCTTTATAGTATTTAAGTGAAGCTCTAATATTTCTTTATCTTCCATTGGTATTAATTCAATAAGCCTTTTTTTATCACTTTCTGAAAGTTTGCTTATATAGAAATCAATATAAGCTTCAGAATTGTTATTTTCAAAGACTTTCTGAGCGAAGCTAATTAATTTGTTTTCACCATCTTCTACATCGGAGGCTTCAAGAGTAAAGTTCTGAAATGAATTGAAACCGTCAATTATGTTATTAAACCTTATGTTAATTTTACTTTTAAACTCATCATCACTTATAGGGATTAATAATTTTTTCATTTTACTTTCTCCTAATAAAAATTAATATTAATTTTATAGTAATCAAATCATTTTGCATTGTCTATAATTAAACACAATTATAAATTAGTAAGTTTTTTTATATGAAATTGTGCTGTGGAAAAAGTGCTAATGAGTAAACCTGTGGATAATTTTCATGAAAAATAAATGTGGATAAAAATAAATTTGTTTTGTGAAAGCTTTAGAGTTTTCAATGAACATTCATTAAAAATATTTATAAACATGTTAATTATAATTAATAATAGTAAAATATGAATAAAAGTATTGTAATATAAGCTAATAATCCGAATTATTTATAAAAAAAGCAAAAAATTATTCGATATATAGTTGACCATAGAAAGGTACTTTGCTACTATTTAAAAGGAGAGATTAAAATATTTAATGAAACTCCAAATTGATATATAGAAATTAAATTTAACAGGCAAACTTTATATAATTAAGGGAGGCAATATAAATGTCAGCATTTATTGTTTTAGGAGCTCAATGGGGAGATGAAGGGAAAGGAAAGATGACAGATTACTTAGCAGAAGAAGCTAATGTAGTTGTTAGATTTCAAGGTGGAAATAATGCTGGTCACACAGTAGTGGTTGGCGACAAAGAATACAAATTGCGCTTAATACCATCTGGGATTTTATATGAAGACAAATTAAACGTTATAGGTAACGGAGTAGTTGTAGATCCAAAGGCTTTATTCGAAGAAATAGGTTACTTAGAAGGTATTGGAGTTAAAATTTCACCAGAGAAATTAATAGTAAGTGATAGAGCACAGCTTATAATGCCATATCATAAGGTATTAGATAAGTTAAAAGAAAAAGCTAGAGGAAAAAATGATATAGGTACTACAGGCAGAGGAATTGGACCTTGTTATACAGATAAATTTGAAAGATGTGGAATCAGAGTATGCGATTTAATGCATGAAGATGTTTTCGCAGAAAAATTAAAAGAAAATATTGAAATGAAAAATGCTTATATTACTAAGGTATTAGGTGGAGAAGCATTAAATTTTGATGAAATATTAAATGAATACCTAACTTTGGCTAAGAAATTAAGACCGTTTGTTCAAGATACATCTGTTAAGGTATATGATGCAATTAAAGCAGATAAGACTGTTTTATTTGAAGGTGCCCAAGGAATGTTATTAGATATTGATTATGGTACATATCCATATGTAACATCATCTAATACAACAGCAGGAGGAGTTTCTAGCGGTACAGGTATAGGGCCTAATATGATTACCAATGCAGTTGGTATAACAAAAGCATATACTACAAGAGTTGGTAAAGGACCATTCCCGACAGAATTGCTTAATGAAACTGGAGATTGGATTAGAGAAAAAGGCCACGAATATGGTGTAAATACAGGAAGATCAAGAAGATGTGGATGGCTAGACTTAGTTATAATTAAAACTGCAGTCAGAGTTAGTGGTTTAACCTCATTAGCTGTTACTAAAATTGATACTTTAGCTGGTTTAGAAAAAATCAAGGTATGTGTTGGATATAAATTTAATAATACAGTTATAGATTACTTCCCAGCAAGCTTAGAAGATTTAGCTGAATGCAAACCAATCTATGAAGAGTTTGATGGTTGGGATGACAGTGTAGCTGATGTTAGAAGCTATGATGAGTTGCCTGAAAATGTTAAGAAGTATTTAGCAAGAATATCAGAATTTACAGGCACTAGAATTTCAATAGTTGGAGTTGGTCCTAAGAGAGATCAAACAATGAGAATAGATAGTTTATAGTCTAGTGTTATACTCGGGTATTGACTTTCAGCTTGGTATAAAATATAATTCTATTGTAAACAATAAATACATAAAGTTATATTTAAAGAGGGTGAAAGTATGATAACTAAGGATATGACAATAGGTGAAGTAGTTAATACTGATGCATCTAAGGCACAAGTATTAATGAGTTTTGGAATGGGATGTGTTGGATGCCCATCTGCTCAAGCTGAAACTTTAGCAGAAGCTGCAGTAGTACATGGATTAAATCTAGATGATTTATTAGAAGCGTTAAATAGATAATAATATTTTGTTTAGTTAAGAGGATTTTCTTTTTGGGAAGTCCTCTTTTTATTTTAGTTTATTGTGTTAATATTAGTATATAATAGAGAATTTTATATATGAGAAATAGAACATAATAGTAAAGGGGGAAAGAAATTATTGCAAGCCTGAAAATGATGTTTATCAAGCCAGTATACTGTAATAATTAAGCTTTATATATGTTGGCAAAATATTGAAAATTAATAAGTATTTTAAGCGTGCAATAAGCAAGTATGAGTAAAGATTTTACAAAGAAATATGAGATACATTATTATGAAGTAGATGCTAAACTGAAATGTAAGTTATCATCAATAATTGATTTTATTTGCGATGTAGGAACCCAGCAATCAGAATCTCTTGGCGGTGGAATCGAGTTTTGTGAGAAAAATAATTGCGCTTGGGTATTTTATAAGGATGATATAAAAATGTATAGGTACCCAAATTTTGGTGAAACAATAACTATTAATACTCAGCCAATAGGTTTTAAGAAGTTTTATGGATTAAGAAAATATACTATCGCGGATGAGAAAAACAATATTATTGGAGAGGCATCTGCATTATTTTTTTTAATTGATATTAATAAAAGAAGACCTACACGAATACAAGAAGAACAATATGATATGTACGGAATAGATGGAGATGTAGACTATGATATAAGTATGGATAGAATTGAGAAATTAGATAATGGACAATACACTAAGCAATTTAATATTAGATATAGTGATATTGACTCCAATAATCATGTTAATAATGTTAAGTATGTTGAATGGGCAATTGAAGCTGTTCCACTTGAAATAATTAATAGTTATAGCATAAGAAGAATTAAAATAATATTCGAAAAAGAAACTGTATATGGGGAAAGCATATTGTCATCTGCAACTGTAAAAGAGATTGATAATGACAATCTAAAATCGTATCATACAATAAGAAATATAGATGGTACTGAAGTTACAGTATTAGAGGCTGAGTGGGAAAAGTTACAGGATAATTAAAATAAAAAAAGTTGTGATAAAACTTAGAATATTAATAGTGTTTTATTACAACTTTTTTTACTATTTATAAGAATTACTTAGAGATTTTGAGACGCTGATTTTCCAGCTAAGTAACCAGAACTCCAAGCCCATTGAAGATTAAATCCGCCACAATCTCCGTGAACATCTAAGATTTCTCCACAGAGGTATAAATTTTTAACTAGTTTAGATTCTAAGGTTAAGTTATTAACTTCGCTTGTATTTATACCACCTGTAGTAACTTGGGCGTTAGAAAAGCCATTTGTGCCAATACAATTGAAGTCCCACTTTTTAAACGTATCAACTAGCCTGTTAATATGCTTCCAGCCGATATTGGAGCAAGGCTCATGAATATCCTTTATTCCGACATCCTTTAAGATTGTAGGAATTAATTTTTTATGTATAACTCCAATTAAAGCTGAGGATATTTCCCTGTAGTCAAAGGTGGAAAAATGTGTAGAAAAGAAATTTTCAACATCTTCTTTGCTTTCATGCGGAAACATATCTACCCTGATTATTACTTTTGAATTTTTAGAAAGTGCTTTAGAAGCATAAGAAGATAATTGTAATATCGGTGGACCAGAAATCCCATAGTCTGTAAATAAGATCTCTCCAATTTCAGTACGAATAATCTGATCATCTATTAATATGGAAGCAGATCCATCGAATTTAATTCCTGATAAAGCTTTTAAATAAGGATAATCCAATTTCAATTGGACAATTCCAGGAAGTGTTTCTGTAATGCTATGTCCTAGCGATTTACCTAATTTATATCCTGAACCATCAGAACCAGTTTTAACAGCAGATTTTCCGCCACAGCTCAAAATAAGCTTATTGCAAGAAAGATTAGTATACTCATCGCTGTTTGTGGTTAAAACAAAGTTCTTCTTCTTACTTACAGAAATTACTTTACAATTTGTGTATAAAGGAATTTGTCTATCATCTAAGGCCATTCTGAGTATATCTATTACAGAAGAAGCTTGAAGAGATTTTGGATACATTTTGCCATTATCTAGTTCTACCAATGGCAAACCAAGAGATAAAAATATGCTTTCAGTATCTTTAACAGTAAATTTATTTAAAGCTTCTTGGAAGAAGTCATTATTTTCACTATGAAAACATTTATATGGATACGAAATATTTTTATTTGAAATGTTACATCTTCCATTGCCGGTTACAAGAATTTTCTTTCCGATTCTATCGGTGCCTTCTACAACAGCTACATCTGCGCCAAAATCTTTAGCTATAATTGCAGCCATTAGACCTGATGCACCACCACCAGCAATTATTAAATCGTGATAAATCATTTTTAATCACTCCTTATTTATATAATACATAAATTTTATCACAGTAATAACCGGGTTAAAAGAATTAGTGTGAAAAGTGCATTATTTCAGCAGATTATTAGATTTACCAACGCTTAAGAGGATAGTTAAAATAGTACTTATGTGTTAAAGACTGGATTGAAAAATCAATTAAATCAGATAAAAATAAAAAAAATGAAAAAATGTGTTGACACGCAATCTAAATTTAGGTATTATAGTCTATGTGGTCAGCAGCTTGAATAACTAAAGGACATTAAGTTTTGACATTCAAGAGTGAAGACAATAGCATGGCTCCTTGGTCAAGCGGTTAAGACACCACCCTTTCACGGTGGTAACAGGGGT
>NZ_LZZL01000060.1:0-37045 GCF_002006495.1 Clostridium sp. BL-8 | reverse complement strand
GTTTGAAATTCAATGTAAAAAAGGTCATCTAGAGATTATTCTAGATGGCTTTTTTATAAAATGAACTTATCCAGTATTTATTTTACGAGCATTCATGTCCTGGTATCTTATTATTAAGGTAAGTCTTGCCTTCTAATGGCTTAAAGCCAGAGATTTTCACCTCAGTTATAGAAGGAAAGGTGAAGTTAAGCGTATAATCCTTTCCGTAAAAAGCAGCCGACTTTCCATCTGCTATAAAAACTGCTGTATTTGTAAGGAAAATAACCTTTCTATTTTCAGTTTGCCTATCTACTTCATAAACAGTAAAATCAAAAGACGTATTAGTTACATTAGAAATTACAACCTCACAATAACTTTTTAAATTTAAGATATTATCGTCTAAGCATCTCTCATCCCAATAAGTTCCTTCATATAATTTAACTTTACGATTTACTTTAGGTATTTTTTGAGAGGCATTATTTTTATCTTTTGCTACTTGTTCATTTGAACTTGTTTCAGTAGACGGTATAGAATTTGTATTTGCCGATATTTCTTTTTTTTCATCAACACTATTTTTTTCATTAGTAGCCTCCATTTGAGTATTAGTATTTTTTGATCTATCTTCTAAAGTTTGATTTTCATTAGTAGTTTGCATAGTTGAAGGTACTTTTTTATTACTATTACAACCAACTAAAATGAAGATCAAACTTAAACATAATGCCAAAGCTAAATTCTTTCTCATAATTTAAACCCCTTTAATTTTAAGATAATAATATTATTATAATAATATTATAGTATAATTACCTATTTTATCCACAAATTACATGTAAGGTATTTAAATCAGCACTAAATGAATTTATTAGGAGACCTATTTTATATGTATTAAGTAAATAGAGTTTGAAAAGATAAAATATTCTATATTTAAAATAAATAAAAATGATATTGCCGATAAAGAGATAAAATTAATTTTCAAGAATCTACATTAAGATAATTAATATAATAATTGAAAATTTTTAAATATAACTATATAATAATTAAAATATTTAATATTAATATTGATTAATTTAAACGACGGTATTATAATTGAAATATAGTAAAGGAGAGGGCAATATGAGTTATAAAGTAATTAGCAAATGTCCAATATGTAGTGCAAAATTGAAGATAGCGAAACTTAAATGCAGTAAATGTGGAACTGTCATAGAGAATGACTTTGAATTTTCTAAGTTTGAGTATTTAGAAGAAGAACAACTTAATTTTATGGAAGTCTTTTTAAAGTGCAGAGGTAATATTAAGGATGTTGAAAAGGAACTCGGTATTTCATATCCGACAGTAAGAGCTAAATTAGATGAAGTTGTTTCTTCTCTTGGTTATACTGTTATAAAAAAACCTACAGTGGGCAATAAGGAAATAATTGACATGCTAGAAAAAGGTGAAATATCACCTGATCAGGCTGTGAATATGATTAAAGAAAATTAAAATTTGAAAGGATGGATTATATAATGAAAGAAGAAGTTAAAAGGATTTTAAAAATGGTTGAAGAGGGGAAAATTGATATAGATAAGGCTACAGAGCTTATTGAAGCTATTAATAAACCTGTTAATATACAGCAGCCATCTGTATCAGAAAATATAAATAAGATGCTAAAAGTTAGGGTATTATCTGCAACAAATGATACTGTAAATGTGAATGTACCAGTTAAAATTTTAAAGGCTATAGGGAATGCAGTTAATTCAGTAAAAATACCAGGTATTTCAGATCAAGAGGGAATAGATATAAAAATGATTATGGAAGCTATTGATTCAGGATTAGAAGGAAAAATTGTAGATGTAAAAAGCAGCAATGGAGATATAGTTGAAGTTACTATAGAATAAAGTTTTGTTAAGTTGGCGGTTAAAAAAGAAATAAATCTACCTAACGCGTCATATATCTTAAATACAAGGAGTGATACGGTTGAAGATATATTTAAAACTTAACAACAGAAGGAGATTTATAATACCTGCTCCAATTGGACTGGTAAAATTCATTCTCAGCTTTGGTGATTTCGGAGCATCGATTGCTAAAAAGCATATTAATGAAGAGCAGAAGATGTACATTGATTGTATAGACTTTAAAGAATTAAGAAAAAGCCTTGATGCATTGAAAGAATACAAGGGGTTAAAATTAGTAGAAGTAAGAGCTGATAATGGTGGAACAGAAGTAACAATAATTATTTAATTGTTATTAATAGGCATATAAAAACTTCCACACGTGATTTGTATAATTTAAATTTACCATAAGGAATATATAAGTCTTAAAGTTACTAGTAGGCAGTTCATTACTGTCTATTGTTTTATTAATGATTTTTTAGAAGGTTAAATATAAACAAAACTGAGACTTTTCCTTGGAATAGTCTCAGTTTGATCATTTTAATGATAAATTATTCAGCTGAAATAGCACCAAAACCACACGAATTTAGGCAAGTCCCACAATCTACGCAAACACTAGCATCAATTGTGTAGCTTCCACCTTGCATACTTATGCAAGATGTAGGACAATCACTTTTACAAGCTCCACATGCTTGACATTCATCAGCATTTATAACATAAGCCATAGTTAGCACCTCCTTAACAATTACTCTTCAAAAATCAAAGTAATTAATATAAATAATATGTTTTCATTCTTATAAAAATTAATAAAAAAGAGGTACATAATGAATAATTTTCATTATGTACCTCTTCGTACTTTATCTTTTTATTATATGCTTGTAAGACTTATATGTCAATTAAGTATGTCTCATTTTCTCTAGCAACCGAGTGATAGAAAAACTTCTCTTTCGGCGAGTTATATGAATAATTTTAATTCATTATTAAAATAAGTAATTGTTTTAAATCAAATATTTCATTTTTATTGAACATTTCTTCAAGATCATAAAGGGTTTCTTCCGAATTTTCTACTTCCTTAGAATACATATGTGTTATATCTATTTGATCATTTATATCAAAGTTATAGTTATTATCAATCCAACGCACCACATTTAACTCTTTAATAATAAGATAGCTCATGGCAGCTAGTGTAACTTTAGAGTATAATTCTTCATCAAAAATAGCTTTCATAAAATATTGGAATATAAAATATACCATTAAATGCTCATATTCATAGGTTTTATTTTTGTAATATTTATTAAAACCGTCATATTGTTTTTCATAAAAAGTAATATCAGCTTTTTTATGAAAACAGTTAATAGCGTGTTCTAGTATTTTAGGCCAGTTATCATTAATAGGATTAAGGTTTTTATACACATTCATACATTTAAACATATTATTATACTTATCAGCTTGTTTTGTTTTATACTTATCAAATTCATTAATAAGCTTTTTTTGAAAATCTTCCTTAGAATATTTATTTATTATATCGGCAATTTCTGATAGCTCATTTTCATTTATTTTTTCTTGAATATCATGAGCAAAATTAAGTACTAATGCAATTCTATGATTTAAAGCTATAGAACGATTTTGTAGTATATCTATAGCCATTTTCTGAGCTGGCATTAGCTGCATAGAAATATCAAAATTTATATCATCATATGTATTTTCTATTTCATCATCCTCTGAAACTTCAAAAGTAAATGTTTTAGAATCTTGAAGAATTAATCTTGCAGCCTCAGGACAAGATAAAGAAATTCCTATTTCACGTATATCACTATATTCCTCTATGAACCTTGGATAGGTCTTGCAGGTATAGCAAAGACAATCTTCTCCAAGTTCAGTATAGATATCACAAAGATTATTTTTATTTAAAAATGGACAATTACCATTTTGCAATATAAAACCAGGCTCTCCATCTTCATATAATGTCAAGTTAGATTTTAATCTTTCACCAAATTCACCAGATACATCGTTATACTTCTTATAGGTTTCATCATCAATTATAATTTCCCATCCAGCACAACAAGTATCAGTACATTTTGAAGCAGAGCATTTAAAATCTTTATAGTAATTGGGTATTATTGTTTTCATGTAAATTACCTCTTATGTTTATTAATTAAGGCATATGTAAAGAGAAAATATGCTGATGCCTGCATTTAAAGCAATTTAATCAGTGACTCTAACTCTTCACATAACGTTTTTGCACGTTCAAAATCAGTATTTCTAAGGGAGATGGCTATTTTCATTTCCAAATCTCTTTTCTTTTGTTCAATTTCTAAGTAGTCCTTATCAAAATACTTCTCATAAATCATCTTTCTAAATTTTCGCATATTCATTCTTCTAATTGTTTTATCTTCTATGAGTAAAACATAGTCTACGCAGTTTATTATAGAATAGTAATCATGAGATATCATTAAAATAGCACCATTATAATTTTGGATGGCAGTTTCAAGTGCCAATTGGGAATAGGTATCTAAATGGCTTATTGGTTCATCTAGAAGCAGAATATTTGCATTGCTTGCAGAAATCTTAGCTAATTGAAGCAGATTTTTTTCCCCGCCAGATAAAGCTTCTATTTTTTGGTTTACGCTTTCTTCATCAAAATCATAGTTTGAAATATATGTTTCTACATCTTCGTAAGTTTCAAAGCCTGCATTTAGGAATTCTTCAAGTATTGTATTAGACTCATTTAGTATTTCATCTTGCTTTTGTGATAAATATGCTATTTCAATATCAGGATTTATTTCGATAGCTGGATGATTATTTTTAAAGATATCTCTAAGCAGAGTAGTTTTCCCAGCACCATTTAAGCCAACAATAGCTACTTTATCAGTAGATTTTATTTCAAAGTTAACATTTTCTAAAAGGGTATCTTCAAAGCTGGCGCTGTAATCAGTAACTTTTAAAGCAATGGTTTCTTCAATTGGATTTTTAGTAAGTAACCTTATATAAGGTTGTTTAATTTCTACAAATGGTGTTTTGATTCTGCGAGCTTCTAATCTTTCTAGAAATTTCATTTTCCCTTTTAGATATCTTCCAGCAGCAGTTTCGCCTGTAACTTCCGCTCTATCTCTTAGTCTTTTGATTATACGTTCATTTCTCTCAATTTCTTCATCATCGGAAGCAGCCAGTTCTTGAAGTTCAATTTTAGTTTGAAGTAAAGAGAAGTTATATTCAATATAGCTTCCATCAAACTCTTGGAGCTCCATATTTTCAAGATGAATAATTTTATTAAAACAATGATTTAATAGATATCTATTATGAGTGATGACAAGCATCATTCCTTTGTGAGAATTAATTAGATTTCTAAGAGAATTAAGGTTTTCAAAATCTAAAAACACATCAGGTTCATCCATAATCATTAAGCTAGGCTCATTAAGCATTTCCTTAATTACTTGAATAAGCTTAAACTCTCCACCACTAAGTTCAGATAATTTTAAATCTTTAAGGGAGCTTAAGTTTGCAAGATTTAATTTCTTACTTAAGTTGCTTTCAAAATCATCACCGCCTATTGCATCAAGTGAGTCTAAAGCTTCTTGGTATTTTAGGAGTAAAGCATCAATGTCAGAAGCTGTTTCCATTAAGCTACAGATAGAAGTTATTTCATTTTGTAGTTTAATATAATTTTCACATAGATATTCGAAAACTGTAGTTTCCTTTGTATTATCAAGTTCATAGAATTGACTCACATATCCGATTCTGCAGTTTGTGTCTATCTCTAAAGTGCCATCGAACATGTATTTTTCATGGTCAATAATAATATCTATAAGTGTACTTTTTCCACTACCACTAGCACCTATAAAGGCACAATGCTGATCATCTTCTAAAGTAAACGAAATATTATGATAGAGATCTTTATTTGGAAATGAGTAGGATAAGTTATTTATTTTTATCATGGTATTACCTCGCTTTATCTCATTAGGTATTTCTTAAAGAACAATGACTGAACTTACTATTAATAAGCTCAGTCATTGTTACTTACTTGCAAGTAGAGTCCTATGCACATGAAATTGTTTTTGTGGTTGTGCCTTATTGAGTTGTTCTTCCACTATGCAACAGCATTCTGCCTATAACTTTTTTTGGTTTTTCATTATTTTTAGTGTTATTTCCTTTTTGTTTCTTTTCTTCTATTAATTTTTTCATCATTTCTATATTTTTGTTATTCATATATTCCTCCAATTTTAAATTACTTTAATAAAAGCAGCAAGTTAGTATTATGTTGCGCTAAAATAAAATTCACAATCATTTAGATTGTATCTTATGCAATTTTACACTTGATTGTATCATAAATTGAGAAGTTAATCTATTATGAATATTCTAGATGCTTCTAAAACAATATACAAGTAAGAAAAGTTATGCTAAAATTAAATTATCAGATAATAATTATCAATTAATAATTGTTTTGCTTGTTAATTTAGATAAATTTAATGGATTAAGTACAAGCAATACTTATTCAAGGAGGTAAAAATGATGAAAAATAATATAATTAGAATAAATAAATTAAGTTCTCAATGGGGGACAAGTGACCCTTTTCTATTTTTGGCACATCATAAGGATGCTTATCCAAAAGGGAATAATGAAATGGGACCAGATGCATCTCTAGCAGGCAGAATTATTGGCAATGATTTTAGGGGAGTAGATGGTTGGAATATGTATCATGGAGATGTTATTCCAGGATTTCCACAGCATCCACATAGAGGTTTTGAAACAGTTACAATAGTGCTAAATGGATATGTTGATCATGCAGATTCGGCAGGTGCTACAGGCAGATATGGAGCTGGCGATGTACAGTGGCTTACTGCAGGCAAAGGCTGCAATCATACAGAAATGTTTCCTTTAGTTAATACAGAAAAAGATAATCCCCTTGAACTATTTCAAATTTGGATGAATCTGCCTAAAAAAGATAAGTTTGTAGAACCACATTATAAAATGCTTTGGGCAGAAGATATACCAGTAATACAGTCTAAAGACGGTAATGGAAAAACAAGTACAATAAGACTGATTTTCGGTTCTTATAATGGTATTAAGAGCTTGGATTCTTCGCCTAATTCATGGGCTGGTAAAAAGGATAATCATGTACGAATCTGTCTTATCCGCATGGAACCTGAAGCTAGTATAGAGCTTCCTAAAGTATCTTCTACCTTAAACAGAACTGTTTATTTCTATGAAGGAGATAAAATAAATATTCAGGGAACAAGTATTGAGAATTATCATAGTGTAAAACTTGCAGGAGATGAAATAATAGAAATAAAAAATGGTTCAAAGGAAAGCTGCCTTCTGCTCTTAGAGGGAGAACCAATTGGTGAACCAGTCGTAAGCTATGGACCTTTTGTAATGAACTCTGATAAAGAAATTAGGGATGCTTTTGCTGATTATAGAAGCACTGGCTTTGGAGGGTGGCCATGGGATCGCGATGATTTTGTTCATCCAAGAGAAAAAGGAAGATTTGCAAAGTACCCTGATGGTAAAATAGAATATAGATAATATTTTAAAAAATAGGGCTGTCGCACAAAGAACAAAAACTGCAATATCCTGAATTAAAGTTTTAATTCCTGATACAACATATTGCAGTTGATTCTCCTAAGGCGACAGTCCCTTTTTAACTAAGATAAGTACTTATACTTCAATAGAATTAAAATCTATTTCAAGAGTATCATAAATATTTACTTTAACTTTATCAGTAAATGTGTAAGTTATTGGAGCATCATATCCATTTTCAGTTAAGATATAAACTAATATATTTTTTCTCATAGGGTTCACAATCCAATATTCTTTAACTTTAAATTGTTCATATAGATTTAATTTTCTTATATAGTCATTTCTAGGATTAAAATTCGATACAACCTCAACAATCATATCTGGTGAACCAGTACAGCCTTTATCAGTTAATTTATTTTTGTCACATATAACGGATATATCTGGTTGTACTATATTTTTACTATTAATTAATTCTTCATCATCATTTTTTAATATCACGTCAAATGGAGCAACGTATACTTTGGAGGGACCATTATTAGATTCAATATATTGTCTTACTTTAAAAAGTATTTCAGTTATTATTTCTTGGTGTATTCTGCTTGGTGCAGGACTCATATTAATTATTTCTCCATCTATAATCTCTATTCTCTCATTTTCATCATAAGACAAATAATCTTTATAGGTATAAGTTTTAATTGGATCTATTAACATTATACAGCCTCCTTCACTCATATTATTGAATTAGTATACATTTATTTAAACTAAAATAATACAATTCTTCTAACTAAAATAATATCATTAAAAAATACTTTTGTAATCATTTTGTAGATAAAACGGTGCTAAAAATGTCATATTCATCTTTTGAAATATTTCATATTTTAAGAAGAAAACTATTCTAATTAGGGTACAGTTAGCATACATGTAAGAAGTGGTTTTATTTAGACTTAACTATTTTTGTGTTAAGTGATGGAAAATTATTTATAGTTTTACAAATAATGATATACTAAAAATGAGTGAGATAATGAGTAAAAATTTAGTAACATGGAATAAGGGGGAACGAAATGAGTATAACTGAGATATCGGTGAAAAGACCAGCTGCCATGTGGATGGCGGTAATTTTATTCATTGGACTTGGCGTTATGGGATATAAAAGCATGGGAGCAGATTTAATGCCTTCTATGAATATTCCTGTCATATCAATAATGACAACATATAATGGCGCCAGTGCAGAAGATATTAAAAAAGATGTTGTAAAACCCATTGAAGATTCGGTATCAGGAATAAGTGGTGTTGACGTTCTTAATTCTACTTCAGGGGAAGGATCTGGTACTGTTACAATAACTTTTAAGATGAGCGCAGATATAAACACCGCATATTTAGATGTTCAAAAAGCTGTTGAACTTGCTTCAGCAAAACTTCCTAAAGAAGCAGATAAACCTATTTTGTTTAAAATGGATATGAATGCAATACCTATTATGATAGTTTCAGTAAATGGTGATGCTAGTTATGAAGAACTTTATAATCAATCTGATATTTTAAAACAAAGGTTAGAAAAAATTCCTGGAGTTGGAAATATTTCATTGCTTGGTGCAGATAAGAAGCAATTGATGATAAAAATTGATAAAGCGACTATGGAGTATTATGGAGTTAATGTGGATACTTTAATGGGAACCTTGCAAGCGTCAAATGTTAATATACCATCTGGGGATATTAAACAAGACAACCTAGATCAATCTGTTAGAATTATTGGTCAATTTAATTCCGTTGATGATGCACGAAATCTATTAATACCTGCCGGTAATGGAGTAAATATTCGTCTTGGTGACATTGCAAAAATTGATTTAGAAGTTCCGGATGCTACAGTGTTAACAAGGTTTAATAGTAATAAGACTATGGCGATGATCATTGGAAAGCAGAGTGATTCAAATGTAGTAGAAGTAGCTAACTCTGTAAAAAAAGAATTAGCCGATATAAACAAGACACTTCCAAAGGGAACAGAAGTAAATATTCTAATGGATACTACTACTTTTATTAATTCTTCACTTACTCAAATAAAACATAATCTTATAGAAGGAATTATAACTACTGCAATTGTACTTTATTTATTCTTCCGTAGTTTCCGTTCCTCTTTAGTAGTCTTAATTGCAATTCCAACATCACTGGTTGCTACGTTTTTTATGATGTATCAGATGCACTTTACTTTAAACATGCTGTCTTTAATGGGGTTATCTCTTGTTGTAGGTACTCTGGTGGACGATTCTATAGTTGTTATAGAAAATATACAGCGGCATATGGATATGGGAAAAAATCCTATAGATGCAGCAATTGAGGGACGTAGGGAAGTAGGTATGGCAGCAATAGCTATAAGTTTATGCGATGTTGTTGTATTTGCTCCAATTTCACTTGTGTCAGGTTTAGTTGGGCAGATGTTTAAGGAATTTGGACTTACAATAGTTGCAGCTACTATGTTTTCACTAATTGTATCATTTACAATTACTCCAATGCTTTCGTCAAGGCTATTAACAAATAGAAATAATAAGGAGAAGAAAGAAAAGAATAATTTTTTAAGCAGGATAAGTTTTAAAGTTAATAGAATAGGTTCTAAAATTAGTAAGAGGAGCTCTAAAAGCAAATGGACTTTTGAAAGACTAGTAGAGGCATATAAAAAGGCTCTCATATGGTCTTTAGATAACAGGAAAAAAGTTTTAGCTATAGTTATTGCAGGGGTTGTTTTTAGTGTGGCGCTTATTCCACTTGGAGTGCTAAAGTCAGAGTTTATACCTATGGCTGATCAGAGTTCATTTACCATTAATCTGAAGCTTGCACCAGGATCTACCTTAAAACAAACAGATGAGAAAGTTTCGGAGGTAGAAAAATACTTACAGAAAACAAAAGAGGTGAAAAATTATTTTTCGTTGATTGGGCATGATGGACAAGAAAGTGCAGATAAATCTATTGCTCAGATTTATGTTAACTTAATTCCTAAGGGTGAACGTAAAAAGAGCCAAAGTGAACTTGCAAGTGAGATTCGTGTCTTTGGTAAAAATATGTCTGGAGTAGATTTTAATGTATCAGAGTCTTCTTCATCTGGTGGTAGTAGTAAGCCTGTATCAATTAAAATAAAAGGTGATGATTCAGATACTATAAGAGGATTATCAGATGAAGTTGAAAAATTACTAAACACAGTTCCTGGAGTCACTGATATAAGTAACTCTTCAAGTTCAAGAAGCAGTGAACTCAGGGTAAATATAGACAGCCTTGCAGCTACTCAGTACAATATTTCTACTACTAATATAGGCAGTGTTGTTAGAATGGCACTCGCAGGAACTAATGTGGGAGTGTACAGATCAAATAATGAGGAAAACGATATAACCCTTAAGTTTGAAAATGGTCAAATAAAGAGTGCTGAGGATCTTAAATCCTTGAAAGTTACAAATTCATTAGGACAGCAAATTCCACTTAGTCAAGTTGCTTCTATTCAAAATATAGATAGCGATCCTTCTATATCTAGAGAAGATAAGCAGGATATGGTTACTGTTGAAGCAAATCTTCAAGGTAGAGTACTTGGGGAAGTTACAAATGATATTAATGCTAAACTAAAAGCTCTTTCAGTTCCTGATGGATACAGTATAAGCTTCGGAGGGAATCAAAAAGATATGGCAGAGAGTTTTTCTTCTCTTGGACTTGCTTTATGTGCATCCTTAGCTCTTGTTTATATGATTTTAGTAGTGCTTTATGAATCATTTTTAACTCCATTTATAAGAATGATGGCTCTGCCTTGTGCTATCATAGGAGCTTTTGGGTTATTGGCTCTAACTGGGCAGACACTAAACTTAATGTCAATTATTGGATTAATTATGTTAGAAGGACTAGCATCAAAAAATGGTACATTACTTATAGATTATACCAATACTCTTATGAAGAGAGGGATGAATTTAAGAGATGCTCTTATAGAATCAGGTGCTACTAGGTTAAGGCCAATAATAATGACAAGTTCAACAATGATTGTTTCCATGTTGCCAGTTGCTTTATCTATGGGTGAAGGAACTGAAATGAAAAAGAGTATGGCTATAGTAATCATTGGAGGGATGGTTGCTTCAACAATCCTTTCACCAATTGTATTACCAATTATTTATACACTAATGGATGATTTAAAAGGAGTAGTATCTTTTAAAAAGAAGAAAAATCAAAACCTAGAGGGGGGCAGCACCTATGAAGTTTAAGGGTTTAAAGAAAAATAAAAAGCTTTTAATAATAGGCATAGTTTTAGTGATTGTTGTGATCATAATCATTTCTGTCATTGCTAAAAAGAAACCTGTAGAAGTAATGCAAGAGGTTAAAAATGTGAAAGCGGAAAAAATAACAACTGGAACAATTTCTACAAGTGTAGAATATGCAAGTAACTTAAAACCTGAAAAGGAGGTGGTGGTTTTACCGAAAACAGGAGGGAGAGTTGCGACTGTAGATGTAAATGTTGGAGACAAAGTTAGTGTAGGTCAGACATTATTTACATTGGATACTACAGATTATACAGCACAACTTGAGCAGGCACAGGCTGGAGTTAGTGTAGCTAGTGCTAATTTAGAAAAAACCAGCGACTCAGGGTTTACGCAGCAATTATTGCAAGCGGAGCAGCTAGTAGGAAAGTTGCAAATTCAATATAATACTGCAAAAGACAGTTATGACAGAACACAAGCTTTGTATTCAGCACAAGCAGCATCTAAAAAGGACTTGGATGACGCAAAATCCCAATTTGATTCTACAACCATAGATTTAAAAAACGCGCAGGATAGTTTAGAACTATTAAAGAGTAAGTCAGGGCCTGAGGCTACAAAGGCAGCAGAAGCATCAGTGGAACAAGCCCAGGCAGGAGTTGATATTATACAAAATCAAATAAATAATTCTACCATTACAGCACCAATAGCTGGAGTTGTATCAGAAAAAGCTGTAGAAGTAGGGCAGCTTGCTAGCACCCAATCAGGTTCTGTTACTGTTATAGATGATAGTAGTTTAAATGCAGAAATAAATATTCCTGACAAAATGCTTGAGAGAATACAAGTAGGATTATCTGTACCGGTTACTATAAATGCATTACCAGATGCAAAAATAGTTGGCGTGATAGATAATATCAGCCCAAATACAAGTTCTAAAAACAATTTCTATGTGGTAAAGGTTAAAATTGATAATTCTAATAATGATATAAAAGCAGGTATGTTTGCGAAAATATCTTTACCAGCTGAAAAGAAGGACAATATCTTAATGGTTCCTAATGAAACAATTAAGATGGAGAACGGTGTAAATTATCTTTATACAGTTGATAATGGTCAGGTTAAAAAGATATCGGTTGAAACTGGAATTTCAGATGATAAATTTACAGAAGTAACAGGTGAAGTGCAAGAAGGTTTTGATGTCATTACTGAAGGACAAAATTTATTAAGTGATGGGGAAAAAGTAAATTTGGTACAATAAATTAGTGGTTTGTAAAACAACTTCACTATAATATTTTATCTGAAGATATGCCTTGAAAGCTAATTATAATCGGACTTTAAATTAGGAGGATTAATCTATGGCTGACTTTCAAATGATTTTTTTTGTTTTTTTAGCTTTTATAGTTTTTCTAAGTATAAGCAGATATATTAAAAATGAGAATTCGCCAATCATATCTACAAAAGCGCAGCTTGTTAAGAAGAAAAGAGATATGCATACAAATACAGATAGTAATGGAGTAATGACAACCAATGAAACCTTGATTTTAAAATTTGAATTAGACACTGGAAGTGAAATGGAGTTTATAGTTGGAGGACGTGTCTTTAGGAATATGCCGGAATGTGAGTGGGGAACATTAACTTTTCAAGGGACACGCTTTCTTAAATTTGATTCAGCAAATGGAGTAGTTGAAAGATAGTATTATATAAGGAACATTAGTATATCATGCAGCTAGGGATAATAACAGCGTCTGTGTCATCAGTGGCAAAGTAAATTGTAGATATATATTCAATGAAAAACCTTCAGAGTTTTATTAACCTGAAGGTTTTTTGAATTTTTATTGTCATATCGACAAAAAGTATCGTTTGATTTACTATTATGGTATAAGAATATCAAATAAAGATTTGTTTTTATCCAAGCACAATAAAGAATATCAAAAGAGTTTTAAAGAGTATGTGTGTGCTATCGTATAAAAAAGCATTATAGAATTTTAATGAATATTTAAATGATTTACATAAAGATTAAAGCTTAGATTAATAAAGCCCTAAGGTTTTCGTAAGAAAATTATTATGATATAAATTTTTGTTTTGCGGCATTATAATGGTGAGTGTTTAATCGGGAAGAAGGGAAAGAACTTATGAGTATTAATATTTTGGTTGTAGATGATGAGCAGTCTATAGCGGACCTAGTTGAAGTTTATTTAAAAAATGAAGGTTTTACAATACACAAATTTTATAACGGTCAAGATGCGCTCAGGTGTGTTAAATCGGAACAGTTAGAGCTTGCGATACTTGATGTAATGCTGCCGGATATTGATGGCTTTACTCTCTGCCAGAAAATTAGGGAAAATCATAATTTTCCTATTATCATGCTGACTGCTAAAGAAGAAGAAATTGATAAAATTACCGGATTGACACTAGGCGCGGATGATTACATAACTAAGCCATTTCGCCCTTTGGAACTTGTTGCCCGTGTAAAGGCACAGCTTAGAAGATTTACCAAGTATAATTTTGCTGAGCAAAACCAGGAAGAACACTTGATTGCTTTTTCCGGCTTAGTATTGGACATGGATACCCATGAATGTACGCTGAATGAAAAAAAGCTATCACTAACACCTACAGAGTTTTCAATTCTTTGGGTTCTTTGCTCTAATCGCGGACGGGTGGTAAGTTCGGAAGAATTGTTTCATGAGGTATGGGGAGATAAGTATTTCACTAACAGCAATAATACTGTAATGGTTCATATTAGGCATTTAAGAGAAAAAATGCATGATAGTACAGAACATCCTAAATATATCAAAACGGTATGGGGGGTTGGCTATAAAATTGAAAAGTGAGAGAAATAATGACTATTCTAAGTTAAAAAGAAAGGTATTTTCTCAAATGCTTCTGATTACAGTGGCCGCTGCCGTGACTGTTTATCTGTTGCGCTATATTCTGCGTGGACAGATTGGAAATCGTATTGTTCGATTTTTAGTCAATGCTTTTAATTTTGACAATTCGGATGCACAGATAATCTATCAGCTTGTAATTCGCAACAATATGGATATAATCCTTTTTGTTGTAATTATAATATTTTTAGTTATACTCTTTCTATTTTCTGTTTCATCTTGGTTTACAAAATATTTTGATGAAGTCAGCGCTGGAATGGATAGACTTGTAGAGGAATCCGATGATGAAATTACATTATCGCCAGAATTGGATTTTATGGAAAATAAGTTAAATCAGATAAAAAACAATTTGGAAAAGCAAAAGAAGGCTGCTCTTGATGCAGAGCAGCGCAAAAATGATTTAGTAGTTTACTTGGCTCATGATATAAAAACACCTTTGACCTCTGTTATAGGATACTTAAGTCTTTTGGATGAAGCTTCTGATATGCCTCTTGCGCAGAAGGCGAAATATGTTGGTATTACCTTAGAAAAAGCTTATCGATTAGAGCAGCTTATAAATGAGTTTTTTGAAATTACAAGATTTAATCTTCAAAGCATTGTTTTGAATAAAGAAAAAATTAATTTACTGTTCATGCTACAGCAGATGGCAGATGAATTCTATCCAATGCTGACCCCACAAGGAAAACAGGTGGAAGTCAATGTACCTGACGGTCTTACGTTGTTTGGAGATGCAGACAAACTGGCACGTGTGTTCAATAACATACTGAAAAATGCCATAGCCTATAGTTATGAAAACAGTGTTATTGACATTTCTGCTCAGCAGCAGGATAAAAATATTATTATAACTTTTAAGAATCAAGGTAATCCTATCCCCAAGGCAAAGCTTGAAACTATTTTTGAAAAATTTTATCGATTAGATTCTGCACGTTCCACAAACACCGGTGGAGCAGGGCTAGGCCTGGCAATCGCACAAGAAATTGTCATGGCACACAATGGAATAATCTCTGTGGGAAGCAACGCAGAGCATACTACATTTACAGTAAATCTCCCGTCATAAGAAAATCTTAAGAAGTTCATAAGATTGAATTCCAACTTAGCTCCTTATTCTGTGTTTAATTTTGAATATCAAATGATTCGCTTCTATATAGTAAAGAGGACCACCACGTTAAAGCGTGGTGGTTTTCATGCTCTTATATTAATATAATTAAAGAACTGCTAGCCCTTGCGCACCCACATGAGGTAATCTTGTATTTTGATAAATTTGTAGAAGGGTTAAGTGTCCATTTTCTTTGATTCTAAAAATACTTATAGAACCTTCTTGCCCATTTAATACATAGAAATTTTGACCTTCTCTATCTATACTACTATCAATAGGTCCGCCAGTCATACTTGGAGTGCTTGGAATACTTTCTATAATAGTTAATGAGCCATTCTCATTTATGCGATATCGAGTAAGTGTTCCACTTCCAGCATTAGAGGTATAAGCGTATCTTTCATCAGGAGTAACAGAAATCCAACAAGTGGCTGTTTGATTATTTAAAACAGAGGCACTTATTACGTCAAGAACTCTATTTCTTTGAACATAATAAGATGACATAGCATTTATAGTTACCTCGGCCACTACTAAAATATTATTGTGAAGGTAACTAGAACCAAATGGACCAGCTCCGTTAGATGGATTTACTACTGGATTACTTAGACTACCATCATCATTAATTTTGTAAATACTAATATTATTTGTTACATTCTCAGATACGGCAAGTTTAGAACCATTTGAACTTGCTACTATACATCTTGAACCGGCTGTATTCGAACTTAGAAGTCTTTTTGAGCCTTTTAGAGGTCTAAGATGTCCATAGAAATCAATATGAAAGCCTGATACATTTGAAGGAGCTTGAGGAGAATTCCCTGAGTTGGTTACATAAAGATTGTGGTTAACCTCGGTTAAACTATTAGGGAAAATTCCACCAGATGGAATAACATCTACAAGTGTAAGATCAGTTTGATTAATACGGAAACTACTTATTTCATTACTACCAGCATTGACTAAAAAAAGAAATCTTTTATCACGAGAGATTACTATTGATCCTTGAGAGCCTAAAGGATCAACTATTTGAGCCCCTGTCCCTTTTCCACCAGTTTTATAGACTTTTTGATATGATAAAAATCCATCGCTACGACGGAGGAACACAACAACTTTATTTTCTAGTTCATTTGTCATAGAGAATAACATGTTATATTGATTATCTATACAATGCACTTTGTTCACCTCCATAAGAATAATATTTTTAAATGTGAACATATTTTATAATATGAGCTATTTACTTAATTCGTTACATTTGAGAATAAAAAGGTTAATAAATGATGTAATATGCTGGTATGTGTTATCATAAACGTAGTAATGAACTGTAACTTATAAAGAAAAGAATTAAGATTAAATCTATCCAATGCTGATTTCACAGGAAAGACATGTATGTGTAAATGTGCCTGACTGACTTTACAGCAAATCTTCCATCATAAGAAAATCTTAAGAAGTTCATAAGATGGAATTCCAACTTAGCTCTTTATTCTGTGTTTAAATAATATCAGCACAGAATAAGGGGTTGTTTTATTATGGTACGAAAATTAAAAAAGAAAAAGTCAAAAATACTAATATATGCAGCATTTCTGTTGATGATTGGAATTGCTGCTTTTGTTTATAAATATATTATTGTTCCGGGATATCAGCACATCTTTGAGAAAGAATATGGTGGTAGAATAACATCGGCTTCATCGTTTGATTCCTCTATTCCTATATCTCCTGACAAGCTGAACAGTCCTAATGCGATTCTGATCAGTCTAAAAGATAATACCATCCTGATGCAGAAAAATAGTGAAGAAAAAATCTATCCTGCTTCTTTGACTAAAATGATGACAGCCATTGTTGCCATAGAAAATTTACCTAATCTAAAGGAAGAAATCAAACTGAGCAATTCTACGTTTCAGGGTCTGTACGGAGCTGATGCATCAATGGCAGGTTTTAAACCAGGAGAGCAGGTTAGGGCAATCGACCTGTTATACGGGGCACTGCTGCCAAGCGGTGCTGAGTGCTGTATTGGGCTTGCCGATCAAATTGCAGGGTCAGAGCAGAATTTTGTAAAGATTATGAATAAAAAGGCGGCTGATCTTGGTATGAAAGATACTCATTTTGAAAATGCCACTGGGCTTCAGAATGAAAATCATTATACAACAGTCAAAGATTTGTCTATTCTTCTAAGCTATGCATTGAAGAATGATACCTTCAGGGAAATTTTTACTTCATCTCGTCATTCCACAGCACCTACGAATAAGCACCCTCGTGGGATAACATTTAACAGTATCATGTTTGAGGAACTAAAGAATCAAAATATTGTTGGCGGGGAAATTTTAGGAGGAAAAACTGGATATACCGATGAAGCTGGTCTATGTCTTGCGAGTCTCGCCAAAGTGGATAGACAAGAATATATTTTGATTTCAACTGGTGCAAAAGGAGATCACCATTCGCAGCAGTATAATATTACCGATGCATTAGTTGTATACAACAGTATTGATAAACCATAAGGTCTTCCAACATCAACACACGTTGGTGTTATTTCATTGAAATATGTTTAATAAAATAGGCATTCTTTCAATGTTACTTATATGAACTATGTAGTAATTATGTCACTTTCATTTATATTTTTGTTAGATATGTTAAAATAGAACAAGAATTCTAGTGATTCTAATAAATAATTATAAGATATTATTAATTTACAAAAATTATAATTGCAATAAATATGAGAATATTACCTTAATCATACTAATTTTTGAATTTAACTTAGATTATCATGGAGGAAATTATGAATATAATAAAAAATTTATTTTTTCATCTGCACTATTGTAATTGTAAGCAATTAAGTGGGGAAGTGAAATATTCAAGTAGAGTTAATAGAACGCTTAAGCATCATGTACTGATTTTAATTACTGAAGGTAAGGGATATATTAGAACTACGCATGAAAGCTACCAACTTAAGGAAGGTACTTTGTTATATCTTTGCCCAAATGTCCAATACTCTGTAGAAGTTGATTCTGTGGAACCTGTTCATTTTTTTTCAGTACATTTCAGTTATGCAATTGTAGGATTTGATAATGATAAATGGGATATCACCGATAAAGTTAATAATTTCCCATTAGATTTTATGCAAAGTCTAAAGGATTATTATCTGGTAGATAATGCATTTAAGAAGTTAGTAGAAAATTGGATGGCTAAGTTACCGAATTATGAGTTCATAGCGAAAACTTTGTTTCAGGAATTATTGTTTGAAATTTTTCAAAATATAAAGAATAATAACAATAATTATTCAGCGTCATTAAAAGTTGAAAAAGTGATTGAGTATATGATAAATAATATAAATAATAAAATTACTTTGACGGAATTATCAAAGCTGGTGTGCCTGTCTCCTGCGTATTTATCCAGAGTTTTTAAAGAAACTACCGGATATTCTGTAGTAGAATTTTTTAATAAGATAAAAGTTGATAAAGCCAAAGAGCTAATTATAGATGGTGATAAAAAAATAAAAGAGGTTGCTAAAGTACTTGGTTTCACTGATGAATTTTACTTTAGCAGGATCTTTAAAAAGATTGAGGGTATAAGTCCTTTAGAGTTTTATCACAAAAATGTCCATGGATATTAAAATCTTGCATGGAATAAAGGCATTTTCATGATTATAATGTGGATATATATCAGAATATTTTGGACTCAAAAATGTATTTTTTATAACTGGCGGATTGTTGTTTGTAGCATTTATTACTGTTGCTTTATTTGTAAAGGAATCTTTTACGCCTTCAGCTAAAAAGACGATTAGCCTAAAGGGGGTATGGGAGTCTGTTCCTGAAAAGACTTTGACACTTACTATGCTTGTTACATTTTTTATATTAACAGTAGCATTATGTTCTGTTGAACCAATTATAACAATATATATTAGTCAGTTATCGAAAAATAGTAATCATATTGCAATTTTGGCTGGCTTGGCATTCTCAGCTTCTGGACTTGCAAATATAATTGCTGCTCCGAGAGTTGGGAAACTATCAGATAAAATTGGGGTACAAAAAGTTATGTTAATAGCCCTTATAGTGGCTGGGCTAGATTTTATACCACAAGCTTTTGTAACAAATTCTTGGCAGCTAATGGGACTTAGGTTTATATTAGGCTTAACCAGTGCAGGTCTAATACCCGCAGTAAATATACTTATTAAAAAAATTACTCCTAGTGAAATTACCGGTAGGGTTTTTGGATTTAATATGTCAGCAGGTTACTTAGGTGTATTTGGAGGTGCTGTTTTAGGTGGACGAGTAGCAGCCTGGTGTGGTATCAGATATGTATTTTTTATTACAGGTGCATTATTACTGATAAATGCTATTTTAGTTTATTTTAAAGTTTATAAAAGAATGAATACTTCCCTAAATTGAAGTTCTAAATGGACTTTAGGATTTAATTTGTGAGTGGAACGAACGTGGTTTATTTACCTAGTGTTCTAATTAAAAGGAGGAAAATTTAAATGAAGATTAAATGGTTTGGACAATCATGTTTTATGATAACTTCTAAAAATGGAACAAAAATATTAACAGATCCTTATAAAAAAATGTTGGGGTATAAATTGCCTGAAATTGAAGCAAATATAGTATCTACTAGTCATGAGCACGGTGATCATAACAATATACAGGCAGTCAGCGGTGACTTTATGCATATAAACAAATTAGGCAGCTTTTCAAAAGAAGGGATTGAGATAAAGGGAGTACAGACATTTCATGATAAAGTTTCTGGAGCCAAGAGGGGTAAAAATACCATATATAACTTTAAAGTTGATGGACTAAATATTTGTCATTGTGGAGATCTTGGACATATTCTGGATTCTAATCTCGTGAATGAAATAGGTACTGTAGATATATTGCTTCTTCCTGTTGGTGGGAGAGCTACAATAGATGCAATTGATGCAGTTAATGTAATGAAGCAGCTAAAACCTAGAGTAGTTATACCTATGCACTACAGAACGAAAGCATTAGGAATATTTGGTTTCATATTTGCCAAGGTTGATAAATTTATATCAGCTTCAGGGCTTAAAGTAAAGGAACAAGATATACTGGAATTAAATCAAGAAAATATTAATGATTATTCTGGTATTGTTGTTCTTAAATATGATTAAGATTTGATGCATCGTATTAAAAGACATGTTAGAGTGATATTATTTTTTTGGTTGTGCATTAACCTCAAAAGGTTGTAATGGTAACAATAATTTTATATGAGATAAAACAAAATGGAGGCTGAAAAGGCCTCTATTTTTATAATTATATTATCGTGATCAGGCATATTGAGATTAATCCAAAGAACGTTAATTTATTCATGGTTTATTGAAATACCTAAAAAATAAGGCATTCATAAGGAAATCTTAAGAAATTTATAAGTACTTATTTAGAGAAAGCCTATCCTATTTTGATAGAATGAAGTTATCAAATCGTATAGGCTTTCTTAATTTCAGAAAGGGGGCTCTCATACGAAAAGAAAATAGATTTTGTTTCTACATGAATTTGAAATGTAATACAAAAGGTAAAGGAGATTAGATAAAATGACAGCAACCAATCAATTGGCTAGAGAAAATTTACAAAAAAGAATTAGAAGAGATTATATGGGGGAAATGCTATCTAGAGGATTGCTAGCTTTATATTTAGTGATGCTAATCTGGTTAGTCTTATTCAAATTACAATACGATATTTTGTCAGTATTTAATTATCATCATAGAAGTCTTAACTTAGATCCATTTACTTTTCCTTTAAAGCTAAATGGAAGTATTAATTTCGGAGAGCTTATAGATAATGTTATAATTTTTATTCCTTTTGGCGTGCTTTTGAATGTCAATTTCAAAAAAGTTAGATTTTTACCTAAGTTTGTTTTAATACTGATTTTTAGCGTTGCTTGCGAATTAATTCAATTTATCTTCGCTATTGGAGCGACAGATATAACAGATGTAATTACAAATACTGTTGGAGGCTTTCTTGGACTGGAATTATATAGCTTGAGCAATAAGTATATTAATAACAAAAAATTAGATAGAGTTATTATTTTTGTTGGCATACTTTTGCTAATTTTACTGCTATATTACCGTATTCATGTACTAACACTAAAATATTAATTACAATTATTTGTATAATTATATAAACAATATTGAAATTGGTGACATAATTAGAGCATAGATTAACCATAATATAAAATATCATAATAATGATATTTTATGAAAGGGAGTTGTGATACTATGAATGTTTTGAAAGAACTTATTGCTAGAAGTGTATTAGTTGTTGTATTAAATGATGCGATTATATTTTATATAATCGGTAAAAGTTCTCGGAAAATAACATTACCTATAGCAGTTGGAATTATAGCAGTCACATGTATCGCATTAGTAATTAATATTTGGTATTGCCTACATCGGAATGGGATAATATAAATTTAATGTATGCAAAAGTTGTATCTTCTCCCTCATAGGCTAGTTTATTAAGTAAGATTTCTAAAAGTTCTCTTACTTCTTTATGTAAGATATAATAATGTTTTCTCTTTTCATAATAGGCGAGTGGACATTTATCGTCATACTTTTCTTTTAAATAATTTTTTGAAGCACATACTCTGTCTATAAACATTTCTACAACATACTTAACAGGCATTTTCATTCCCATTAAGCCATCTTCTTCATTTATTCCATAATCAATCCAATATTCAAAATGATGTTTATTTCTGCCCTTATGATGGAGCCATGCTGCTGAATATCCTTCCACAGTTTTCTGAATACTATTAGGACTTACATAGCCTCGATAATATTTCATTCCAGCTGAAAACTCCACAAATGAATATTTAGATAGATCATGAAGTAAGCCTTGTTTATATAAACCTGCTTTAAAACAATACTTCATAACTAATAATTTATGATTAGTTATAGTTTTAAAATGATTGATAATATTCATAATTCTTATTTCTCCTAGTAAGGCACAATGCCCAAAAATACGTCGGGTCTTCGGCCTATTATTTTTTATGTGCTTAATCTAAAATTTTTTTATTAAGCTTGTATAAGTCTAATACTATTATATGTTTTTTATATTTAAACATAAAGAGATAAAGTTAAAACAGCGTAAACGACCTCTTCTAAAAGCACTATTGTTCTTCATAAGTGGAGAAAGAAAAGGTACAGACAGGGTATATGAAGATAAGGTAGGGTTTATAATCTATATAACCTAAAAGTAAATTTCATGATGGAAAAATTAATTGTAACATTTTATGAATAGATAGAGTATAATTTGTAGTGCTATGCAGTATTTTGATGATTGATAAAATAAATCTTGATAATGCTTGTATATTTCATATAATTATGCTTTATATGATTCCGATGTTATAAATGAAATTTTACGAAGATTTTAGGGGGGATTTTATGGCTGGAACTAGAAATTTAACACAAGGTAATCCTGCTAAGTTAATATTATTATTTACTGTTCCATTATTAATAGGTAATATATTTCAACAATTTTATAGTATAGCTGACACATTTATTGTTGGACGTACTATAGGTATTAATGCTTTAGCTGCGGTTGGTTGTACAGGCAGTATAATGTTTTTGATTTTGGGCTTTGCTCAAGGTTTAACAGCTGGTCTTTCAATTATTACAGCTCAGAAATTTGGTGCAGGTGATAAAAAGGCAATTAAAGAAAGTTATTTTACAGGTATAGTAATTAGTATGATAGTAACTATAATTCTTACTGTTATAAGTACAATTTTTGCAAGGATTATATTAGAGGTAATGAATACACCAGTGGAAATTATAGAGGATGCATATAACTTTGTATTTATTATATTTCTTGGAATAATAGCATCAATGTTTTTTAATTTTTTCTCAAACATTATAAGAGCATTAGGTGATAGTAGAACGCCACTACTATATTTAGTGGTAGCATGTATTTTAAATGTAGTGTTAGAGTTTGGATTTATTTTGATTTTTAAGATGGGGGTAAGAGGAGCTGCACTCGCAACTGTGATAGCACAAGGAGTTTCCGCTTTATTATGCATATGGTACATAAAAAGAAACTTACCAATACTTAAGTTAAAAAAGAATGATTTAAAAATATCAAAAGGTGTTTTTATAGAGCATGTAAAGATGTCCTTACCAATGGCCTTCCAAGCATCTATAATAGCAATTGGTGCTCTTATAGTACAATTTGCACTTAATAATTTAGGCGCTGTTTCTGTTGCTGCATATACAGCAGCTCAAAAGATTGATAGTATTGCAATTCAACCAATGATGTCCTTTGGTATTACAATGGCTACCTATACAGCTCAAAATTATGGTGCTAAAAAATATGAAAGAATAAAAGAAGGAGTAAGAAAATGCATTCTTATATCAGTAACCTTCAGTGTTATTGTTGCAATTATTAATATATTTGGAGGCCATTTTCTAACAGCAATCTTTGTTGGAGATGAGCAAAAAGAAGTTATTTCATTATCACAAACATATTTAACATCTAATGGAATTTTTTACTTTGTACTTTCCCTGCTTTTTATATATAGATATACCCTTCAAGGCCTAGGCCAAAGCTTTATTCCAACTATTGCAGGTATTATGGAATTATTAATGAGAACTTTTGCTGCAATAATGTTATCAGGACCATTTGGATTTTTAGGGGTATGTTTATCAAACCCTTTAGCATGGTTTGGATCATGTATTCCACTTGCTTTTGCGTATTATATTACTATAAGGAAAATAAAACATGACCAATTGGGAAAAGAGCAATATATAAATGATAGTGATATGAGTGAGTGTAGTTGTGTGAATAAGTAATAATAAAACGTCATTAATTTTTATTTTAAACTTCTAAAACGACGATTAAGACATAAAAGTGTACATTTGAAAAAGAATGGCTTTAACTAATTATAAAACGTGGTTTAATACAAGTATAATATAAAATAATTTTGGTATAGAGGTGTTTAGAATGGAATTACAATTGCCGTTATTTTTAACATTTGCATGTGGTATAATTGCCTTATGGATGTGTATAAAAACTTCCAGAAGTGTTTACAATGAACGTATGAATATAATAGAGAAAGAAGTCAAATCATTAGGTGGAGATATTATTAGTATTGAACAGGTGAAAAGAACGAACTGTCCTCTTAATAATGAATATCAAGAAGTAGAATTAAGCTATAAATTCTACAAAGTTAAATACGATTTAGAACACAAACTGAAAGAAGGCTGGGCAATTATAGGTATGAAACAACACTGGTGCGGACCCAATGGGGCAATTGATTCAAAATGGATGTGGCGTTTATAATTGGAAAAAGTTTTAAGTGACTTTCAAATATTTCAAACAGATTGTGCATTAAAGATAAAAATTCTATAATCAAAAAAGCAGTAGCAGAGCATGAACTACTGCTTTATTTTTTATATTTAAGTGGCATAATATGTTATAATAAATGCTATTATTTTAAGTGATAAATCATTTGATCCATATCCTATAAAAAGAAATTACAAATAGCTTTTACAAAATCAAGCAATCGTCTATATTTATAGGCTAATGAACCCATTACATTATAATTTAGTTATGTTATATCCAACACATTAATATACTAATTAGCATAATATAGTATTATGTATCACTAGTAAAAAATCATTAAGAAATGGAGATGATTGCATGTATTGTTCTAAGGAACCTGAATTAACTGGACGTATTGTTACTCCTGGAGATATTCAATATGACGTAGATCGTCAAGACTTTAATACCTTTTTTAACAAGTTCCCGTTAGTAATTGTTTATGCCCAAGAAACACAGGACGTAGTTAATGCTGTACGATGGGCGCGTTATAGAAAGGTACCAATCCGCATACGTTCAGGTGGACACAGCTATGAGGCATTTTCGCTTATAAATGCGGGAATTGTAATAGATGTTAGTGAAATGACAAAAGCAGATATAGATCGTAAGCATGGTACTGTCACAGTACAGACTGGAATAAGGAACTTACCTTTATATAGGATTCTTGGAGCTGAAGGATTAGTTGTACCAAGTGGAGTTTGTCCGACTCCTGGTATCGGTGGTGTAACATTAGGAGGTGGTCACAGCATTCTATCTAGACCATGGGGATTGACTCTTGATAATTTACTCGAACTTGAGATGGTTGATGCTGACGGAAATATAATCTATGCTAGTGATAATAAAAATGAAGATTTATTTTGGGCTTCGCGTGGTGGCGGTGGTGGCAACTTTGGGATATGTACCTCATTTCGCTTTCGCACACACCGTATTGACACAGTAGGATTTGCAGAAATAAGCTGGGATTTAAAAGATCTAGAACCAGTACTACGAACTTGGCAGGAGTATACTCTACCTTCTGCTGATGAACGACTTACTCCAACTCTTTTTATGGCATCAGGAGAGCAGACATCGTTACTAATGCAAGGAGTTTTTCTTGGTTCAGAAAAAGAATTATCCAATTTACTTCAGCCTTTACTTCGAGCAGGTTCACCACAAAATGTGATTATAAAAGAAATACCTTGGATTGAGGCTGCTGAATTAATTGCTGACAAACAACCAGGAACACCAATACCTTTTAAGAGTGTTGGACCATATTTATATCACTTATTACCAGATAAAGGGGTTAATACTGTTGAGCATTTCATGAGTGAAGCTCCTCCTAATTCAACAGTCTCTGTTTTCTTACACGGCTTAGGAGGCGCGGTAGCGGATGTACCAAGTTGGGCTACAGCTTATCCTTATCGTAAAGCTCTTTCTAATATGTCACTTTTTGCTACTTGGAGTAAACCGGATGGGGCTGCTGCTGGAATACGATGGGTTGAAGAATTTCGTCAAGCGATGCTACCATTTACAAGAGGGGTTTACGTAAATACTCCTGATTTATCAATCAGAAACTGGCAAAATGCTTATTATTATGAGAATTTCTATCGTTTGACTAAGGTAAAAGCCAAATATGATCCTGAGAACGTATTTAAGTTCCCACAAAGTATACCGCCAGCAATTTATTACTAAAAAGTTATAAAGAGATTTAAAAATTAATGAAATAAGAAAAATACGCAGTAGTTAGGAGCAATCCGACTACTGTTTATTTCTCTTATTTCATTAAATTATTCAAGAGTTTCTTTTTCTCAATATATATTAAAAAATATGCAATATGAAAATATATACTTATTAATCAAGGATAATAAAACATTATAAATAAGTAAATAGAGATAGTATATATGGCAGCATTGAGGCCAGTATACTATCTCTATTTCTTTAGGAAATAAAGAAATATTATGTTTAACATTTTTACTATTGACATCATAATAGAAAAATATTCATAGTTTTCGTTTGGATAAGAATTTATTTAGCTAGAATATTGGGAGAAAAACCACGGTCTGGAGGAGTAAATAAATATTAAAATGCATCAAAAAAAGATATTTATCCAATGACAAATATCTTTTTTATTGACACAACAAAATAAAAACGATACAATGAATTAGATATCGCTTTGATTATGGTGCATTATATACTTCTCCAATTTTATTATACACCATTAAAAAAGCGATGTCAATAGTGTTTGGAAATGATTTTACTAAATTATTTTTTTAAGGAGTGAAACATTATGAACAATAATGACTTTGAATGGAAACTTGAACATGAATGGCTGAAGGAGGTGCTTAAAGAAGCTCAAAAACAATTTGATGAAAAACGTAATTTCAAAGAAAAATTTAAAAGTGACGCAATTGAACTGCAAAGGGAGTTATGGGAGGATGTAGGTTCTGTTTCTATAGAAAATGGATTAGAACAAATTGTAGGTTTCATGCAGTCTATCAATACCATGAAAATACAGAAGAGAAGCCATGAGTTCACAAGAAAACTTGAGGAAAAATACGAAAAAGTACTTTTGACACCATATTTTGCAAGGATGGATTTTATTGAAAAAGGAGATGAGAGGGCTGAAAAGTGCTATATAGGAATATCCAATCTTATTAATGATGATTTTGACTTTCTAGTATATGACTGGAGAGCTCCAATCTCTAGCCTGTTTTATGATTATGAAATTGGAGGAGCAGAGTATAAATGCCCAGAAGGAACTGTAGAGGGGAAACTCACCCTTAAAAGGCAGTATAAAATTAATAATGGTAAACTTGAGTATATGTTTGACAGCAATATTAAGATAGATGATGAAGTATTACAGGATATCTTGAGTAAAAACACTGATACCAAGATGAAGGCTATTGTAACAACTATACAAAGAGAGCAGAATAAAGTGATTCGTAATGATGAGTATAAAAACCTAATTGTTCAGGGGCCTGCTGGAAGTGGGAAAACCTCTGTTGCTCTTCATAGAATTGCCTATCTTTTATATAAGCATAGAGATAAAATAACTCCTCGAAATATAGTAATATTTTCTCCAAACGATATTTTCAATGAGTATATTTCTAATGTATTACCTGAACTTGGAGAAGATAATATGAATCAAACTACGTTTAAGGAGTATATGCACAAAGCCTTAGGCAGTGAGCTTAACAAAGAAAATTATAGCGAAATGATGGAGACTATTTTAGCCTCAAAGAAGGAAGCAGCTTATCAAATAAAGATCGATAATATAAAGTTTAAAGCTTCAATGGAATTTATAGATATATTAAAGAGGTACGTAATCTTCCTAGAAAAAATGGATAGAAACTTTAAAGATATAACATTTAGAGGCAATTTGATAATTTCTACGCGGGATTTAGAAGAACTGTATTTCAAAGATTATGTACAGCTGCCACTAAAGAGGAGGCTTCAAAAGATAAGGGAGAGAATTTTATTTCTTTTAAAACCTCATGAAGAACATCGGATAGAAGAAGTAGCTGATGAACTTAAGAATTCGGATTCGTATATGGATAAAATTGAAATTATGAAACATAGTACAGCTAGAGTAAAGGATGAGCTGAAGGAGCTTTATTATGAAATCAATAGAATAACAGAGTTTAATTTACTGGATATTTATAAAAAGCTATTTGAGAACCTAGAGTTTTTCTTAAGAGATTTAAATATTGAATACAAGGAGAAAAAAATTGATGAAATAAAAGGCTATACTTTAGAAAACCTAAGGATACGAAAGCTTAATTATGAGGATCAGCCACCACTCTTATATCTAAAAGGTGCACTGGGAGATCTTCCTAAAACCTCAGAAATTAAATACGTTATTATTGACGAGGCCCAGGACTATTCACCGCTGCAATATGAAATTTTTTATCAGCTATTTAACCATGCAAGTATGACTATACTTGGAGATTTAAATCAATCAATAAACCCATTCATGAATGTAGGAGATTATAAGAATATCTCTCATATATTCACAGAAGATAGTACATGCATAATAAATTTAACTAAAAGCTATAGATCTACAATGGAAATTACTAAGTTTTCAAGAAGGCTGCTTAATAAGGAGATTGAGGCTCAATGTGTAGAAAGAAGTGGAGAAGAGCCTTTACTTCTTGGATTTTCAGATGAAGATGCAATAAAAGAAAAACTTCTTGAAGATATAAAAATATATAATGAGAAAAAATATAAATCCATTGGTATTATAACAAGAACCGCAAAGGAAGCAAATGAGGTATACAATTTCTTAAAAGATAAGATTGACGTTAAGGTAATAGTGAAGGATGATGATGAATATGTAAGTGATACCTTGATAATCCCCGCTTATCTTGCTAAAGGATTAGAATTTGATGTAGTGCTTATATATAATGCAGGAAATGAAAATTACAATTGTGAGGAGGAGAGGCTTTTGCTTTACACTGCTTGTACCAGAGCACTCCATATTTTATGCGTATACTACTCAGGAAAGATGACATCGTTGATTGAGTAAAGTATAAGTCTTGTTTTTAGATTTTAAGATTTTTTATAAAATTTTATGATTTTTTGCAACACTTCTCTAAGTTGGATTGTATTACTAATAGAAGACACAATTGAAAAATAGCTAGTCCATCTAGTCCCTCTACTAGGCTATGTTTCATCAGGCTGATTAGGCAGATAAACTTAATATGTCCGGTCAACTATGAGTGCTATCTGTCTTCTTGTCTGATGAAATAAATATATTCATGGCAATTTTGGGACTTGTTATTTTCATTCATGTGTCTAAAAGGAAAAATTAAGATATAAGCACATAAAAATAAGTATAATACTCGATTATACGAGCTTAGAAGGAGTAGATAAAATTATGAAAAAATTAATGATAGGTATATTAACAGCAGTAACAATTATGGGGATGTCAGCTCAAGCATTTGCAGCAGATTCATTTGTTCATAAATCTAATCCAGCGCAGATCATCGGAGGAGATATTCCAATATCAAACTCTGCACCTAAGGATGTGGATATCAACAAGGTATCGATATGCGGGAAAAATATAGAGCTTGGAGTAAATGGTGTTTCAATATATAAAGGTAAGATTATGGTTCCACTAAACATTACAGCAGAAAGTCTTGGGTTTAAAGTTGAGGCGGGTAATGATGATAAAACTATAACCTTAGATAATGGTAAAATTAAAGTAAATGTTTATGTAGGAACAGATGGTTATTTTATATTAAACAATGATCCTAATTCTATGTCAGTGATGATGATGCATATATTAGGTGCGGAAACTATAAAGATTGATAATGTTGTATATGTACCAATTAATTTGTATAATGAGATATTGAATGATAAAAAAACAGTAGGCAGCTTTTTTGTAAGGAATAAAGATGGACAATGGATTTATTCAATTAATGGAGATCTTGCAACAGGATGGAAGTTAATAAATAATAAGTGGTATTTTATGAATAATAATGGCATAATGCAAAAAGGTTGGGTTCAAACTAATGGCGATTGGTATTACTTGTTAGATGATGGAGAAATGGCTGTAGATACAGTGACTCCAGATGGATATAAAGTAGATCAAAGCGGTAAATGGGATGGTAGTCCAGCATCTACTGCAGGAATTCAGACTCCAGGTGTTGACGATTTAATAAATCCAGTCGTAAATTATGATACTATAGAAGAGGCTCAAAAAATATTAAAATATAAAATCACAGTTCCAAAGGAATTATTAGGTAAATATAATATCAAATATATAAATACTATCTCAAGAGATTTATTTCAAATATGTTATGTAAGTAATCAAGGTGATATTTTATTTAGAATGGGACAAGGTACTGAAGATATAAGTGGTGACTACAATAACTATAAGACTAATAATACTATAAATATAAATGGTATCAATGTTAAACTAAAAGGAGACGATAATCTAGTTAAAGTTGCGGTTTGGAGTGCAAATAACATGTCATATTCTATTTCAGTAAATTCTGGCATGGCTCAAGATGATATAATAAAAATAGTAAAAAGCACATTTTAATTATATATATTCTAACAACTATAGATAAATTAAATTCATGATCAACTTATGCCAGTTAATTTATTCAATAACTGCTAGACTTAAACGTATATCAAACATAGAAATCTTATACATCCAGCGAAGTTTTCATAGTCTACTGGAGTAAATATGTATAAGATTTAGGTTGATACACGTTTAAGTGTAAAGTTGATTAGCTATAATACATTGTGCTGCTGGATGGAAGGATGAGTTTTTAATGAAAGAGGTTTCATTGCGTACGGATGAAATTATTTCACAAGATTTGGAGAATTATGGAGATATGCTGCTGAGGCTTGCGTATTCATATATGAAAAATCTATATGATGCAGAAGATGCTGTTCAAGATGTTTTTATACAATTGCTTAAAAATATAGAGATATTTGAAAGTGAGGACCATAAAAAGCATTGGCTTATTTGTGTTGTCCGAAATATCTGTAAAAATAAGTTGAAATCCTCATGGTTTAAAAAGCATGTAGAATTAACTGACATGCCTTATTATGATGAATATAAAGATAATAATGTTTTAAATCAGGTTTTAAAGCTCCCACTGAAATATAGGGAGATAATTCATTTATATTATTATGAAGGATATACCACGGTTGAAATATCAAATATAGTGGATAGGAAAGAAGCAACAGTAAGATCATTACTTAGCAGAGGAAGAAACCTGCTAAAAAAAGAGCTAAAGGAGGAGTATGATTTTGAGTAAGAGATATAATGAAGAAATAAGTAAAATAGTAATGAATGATGATATGAAAAAAAGAATACTCCAAAATGTTCTGAATGCAAGCGAAAATGGTGATGAAAAAAATATTAAAGTTGAAACTACTTTACCAAAGGTAAAAAAAATTAATAACATTAAAAGAAATATGCAGGCAGTTGCAGCAGGCTTTACTGTAATTTTATGTTTAAGTATAGCTAAAGCTTATCCTATGCTTTTAAAAAGTGTACCTAATGATCTAGAACATAATGAATCAGCAGAAAATCATGATGATGGAAATAATGACTTAAAATCCAGTGATGATAATAAAGTGGTTAATAATGAGGATAGCAAAGAAGCCTCTGGTAATAATAAAGAAGATCAAACATTAAATCAGAATAAGAATAATTATAATAGTGGTGATGGTTATAAAAAAGAAGAGGATAATGTCGTCTCAGAAATAGAGACAGAAGAAAAAAACAAGGATAACTCACAATCAAACTCAGAGGTAGTGCAAAGCCAAGCAGCACCAACTGATGATAATAAAGCTACAGGAAATTCAAATAGTTCATCAAAAACAAATACAGAAGAAGCTGTTAATAATAAAGGAAATAGTAATGTAACAAGCCCAGAAACCCAAACACCTCCTGGGGATAAAAAGGAAAATAGAAATGTAGCAAGCACAAAGCCAAAAACAGAATCTGAAGATGCAATGCTGGATAAAATGCGAGTAAATAATACAGATAATAATGATTCAGAGAACTCAGTTATGTCAGCTGAAGATGTAAATTATAATCAAGAATATAAGACATTAGATGAAGCTGAAAAAGCATTAAATTTAAAAGTAAATCCATTAAAAACAGTGCCTAAAGGTTATGAAATGGAAAACGTAAGCACTATATCAAATGAAATAATACAAGTAGACTATAATAATGGTAATAGTAATATAACTTTCAGAGCAGGTATAGGCACTGATAATATAAGTGGGGATTATAATACGTACCAAGTTAAGAAGACAGTTAAAGTAAATGGACTAAATGTGAATTTAGAAGGAAACAAAAGTGAAGAATATAACTTAGCTGTATGGGAAAAAGACGGCATATCATATTCGATTTCAGCTGAAAATGGAATTGACGAAAAAACAATATTGGATATGATTTCGTAATATTTGAAGGACGTACTTTTTGAGTATCACGGAATTTGAGTTATAGATATTAACTTAATAAATAAGATAAGTAAATAGTATAATAAAAATAGCTGAGGCTTTCTAAATTCAGAGGGTCTCAGTTTTAATTATTTAAGGATATTGTATATCAAGCTTTGTCATATTTAAGTTTTATTGAATATTATTAATTAATAAAAGTTTTGAATGGAGTGCGATATATGAAAACTATGGATAAATTTAAGTTTTTTACAAGGTTTGCTGAGTTAGATGGGCTGAAAAATGTAGATGCAGGTAGCAAGATATTGAGAAATTTAGCTGGTCGTCATGATGAGGTTTGCTTAGGGCAAAGACAAGTAGGAGAGAGAAGTTACCATATTTTCTATTTAAACAAGAGTGAATTTTGTGTTTATTATCATGGAGGTGGCACAGATTCACTATATTGTTCAGAGAAATTAGATGACGTTTTAGGTTATGTAAACAACTTAAAGGCCGAAGATTTAAATAACTAAGGAAATATATTCTAATAGTTTTTAAAATCTCTAAATTTAGGTAACATGTTAAATTAAAAAAGGATATAATTGAAGTTTTTGATAATGCACATGAAAATAAATATTATCAAAAACTTCATAAACAAGATTAAAAAAGAATTATTATAGTTTTGTTATTTTTTATAAATTTATTTATTTTTGTTTGGTAAGGCTAGTCATATATATATCGTAATAATTTTTTTGTTATATTTAGTAATTCTCAAAATCATTAGCATTGTCCCACATAGAATTAAATCCTACAGAGTATTCTTTAACTATGTCAGGCTTTTTCATAATCATTGAAGGATCATTTTCATTTGCATCATCTTCTAGGTAGTTATAGCTGCCTCCTAAAGCTTCAGTATCATCTATTATAATAAAGTTTAAGTGTGTTGACCCTGTAGGAGCATTTATCTTTATAGGGATACCACTTTCCTTAAACTTGTCCAAAATTTCTTTTTGAGTTTTAGAATTAGATTTTTCTGAATCTGTTATTACTTTAACATCAATACCTCTTTTCTTGGCATCTAAAATGGCATTAGCTAGGTCTTCTTTTGTAATTAAGTAAGCATCAATATCTAAGCTCTTTTGTGCTGTATTAATTTCTTTAATCCAAATATCATCTGAGCTTTCATTTTTTTGAGTTGAATATGTTCCTGTTTGACTATTATCTTCTGGTTGTATGCTTGGCTTTGGGCTGGCAGTTTCACCACACCCAGAAAGTAATAGTAAAACTGATAATGCTGAAATTAGTGATTTAGAAAGCTGTTTTTTATTCATAAAATTTCCTCCGTGGTTAAGATATCAATTATAATGCAACATGAAAAATGAAGCTAAATAGATTCTCTTATTAATTTAAAATTGTTAGTATTTAACTCATATAAGTTTAGCACTTTGGATAGATAAATATCCTATATAAGTTAAATTTATGATTTATTTATTTATCTATATTATTATATATTTTTTATATTTAAATATAAAGCATTAAATAACAAGTAACTTTAATACTACATTTTCTATATATGCTTAATGAATAGTGTAAAGCAATTTATGAAAAAATAAAATCAAAATCTATTTATAGTATAGAGAAAATGTTGAGAGGGTAAGTATTTATGAGAAAATTTATGAGTATGGTCTTTGGAATGGCATTAGTCTGTATTTTTATGATACCTGTTTCTTATTGTAATGGAGAGACAGGGGATAGCAGTGAAGCTGCTGATAACAAAATTTATGAGTTGCAGCAGAATGCTTTTAAATACTATCAAGTCGAGCATAAAGGAACTTTAGGAATTCCTATTTCATGTTCATGTGAAGGGTCTGAGGCGGGAGATATTCGAAAATATACAGTAGAGCCTAAGTACTCTGAATCCTTTAAAGATAATAAGATTGAAATAACTATTTCACAAGTTAATGTTACTGGTTCAGCAGATAACTTTAATTCAATTTTGAAAGATAATAAGTATATAAAGGATATAAGGTTAAATAAACTTGATAATAATACAGTAAAAGTTTATATTGAGACTTCTGGAAAAATAGATATTAAAATAAATACGGTAAAAAGGAGATATTCTCCACTCGGAGACGATAAATATGAATTTACAACTTTTATAGGCGTCACCTTTGAAGAAAAAGTTAAAGATAATTCTAAAATAATTATCATTGATCCTGGGCATGGTGGCTCAGAGCTTGGAACAACAGCTAACTTTACTTATGAGAAACAGTTAAATTTGGATATATCTGAAAGGATAAAAGAAAATCTTGAAAAAGCAGGATATCGTATATATATAACTAGAAATGATGATAGCAATGTAGAATTATTGGATAGAACAGATCCTGCCAATCTTTTAAATGCAGATTTATTTTTTTGTGTACATAATAATTCTCTTCCCCTAGATGTAAGTATGCAGTGCGTTCATATGTTTAGAGGAACTACGGTACTATATAATTCAACTGCACCAAAACCAGGAAGAAAGTTTGCCACTATACTTATGAGGGAAGTATCTGCTGCCATAAAAACTAATACATATCCACTTCAGGATAGGCCAAATCTTGCAGTGTTATCATCAGCATGGTGCCCGGCAGTGCTTATGGAAACTACTGTTTTGACTGATGATGGCGATACAAAGATGATGATGCATAGGATTAACAGCCAAAAAGTCGCAGATGCATCACTTAGAGCTGTAAATAAATATTTTAATGAAAAAACTGAGTGAGGGTGGATATATGACATATACAAAGATTATTAATAGATTTGTTTCTTTTACTGCTATTGCAGCATTAATTTTTATTTCATGTAACATGAGAGCAAAAGCTGATACAGGAGGAACGGATTTTGAACATGCGAATTTTGGCACTGTTTCAGGCTTAGCAGTTGAAAAACAAAATCCATATGTTGAATATGCAGGAGTTGACCATTATCCAGTTATAAATGGTGACAGTGTTAAGATCAACATGACCGCCAAGTATGACGGAGGTTATTCAGACTATGGTAACTATGATCCAGTACAGTATAGAGTGTTTATAGCTAAGGGTGAAGAAAAAGGATACGCAGAATTAACTAATGGATATTCAAATGCTATTCCTGCATACAATGAATTTGTTATAAAGGATAATAAACCATTAACTGAAGGTGATTATAAAGTTATGATTTTGGTAAAGAAATCTTCATCTAATGGAATAGATAAAAATTCATATGGAGCTTATGATAATATATATAATTTTAATTTTACCTGCTATAACAGCTCAAATGCTCCTAAAAATGATGATTCAAAGGTTTCGAGTTTATCCGGTAATATTGTAAATGACGGAATGGCTGTAGAAGATGATGATTATATATACTATATAAACAGGGTTGGAGATGTTTATGGCGCAGCTCCTGATTATTTATACAAAATAAAGAAGAATGATCTTCCAAGAAAGGATTTTTGTGACTTAAGCTATAACACAAAAGTAATTCCAAATAGAGTATGGAATCTTAATCTTGTAGACGATTGGATTTATTATAGCAATTGGAAGGATCCTTTTCATCATAGTATAAATAAAGTTAAAAAAGATGGAAGTGAAGACACCTGCATAGCAAATGAGGCAACAGGTAATATGTTTGTGGAAGAAAATTGGATATATTATGTTAAAAGAACAAATTCTCATTCAATTGAGTTAAATAATATATACAAGATATCCTTAGATGGTACCTGCAGAATAAAGCTTAATTCTAATGGTACAGAAGATATGACTGTGGGTAATGAATGGATTTATTATACTAATATATCTGATGGCTATAAAATCTATAGAATGAAATTAGATGGCAGTGAGAATACAAAAATTTGTGATGATGAAACTTTATTTATGACTGTGCATGAAGATACTGTATTTTATAGCAATAAAAGCGACGATAATAAGTTATATAAAATAAATGGGGATGGAACTTTGAAAGCGAAATTATCTAATAACAAAGTCACATTTATAAATGCAAGCAAAGAATATGTGTATTATGTAAATTATTCAGATAATGAAAATCTTTATAAAGTTTCAGCTAGTGGAGGAAAGTCTAAAAAAATCTCTAGCGAGTATGGAACTAATATAACAATTCTTAAGGATAAAATATATTTTAATGGCATGTTTTATAAAAACTACGAGTCCTAAGTTATAAGCCTAGTTCCTAGACTGGATATCCATATGTAGAATAATTATCTATTTAAGTTAAACTTTTGTGTGTATCTATACTAGAAATCATATACATTTTGTGAAGCAGGCAT
>NZ_LZZL01000059.1:0-37828 GCF_002006495.1 Clostridium sp. BL-8 | reverse complement strand
AGAAAGATGGTATAATCGGATGGGTTTTAAATGAAAAATTGAGAGAAGGCAAAATGGATAGAGAATGGTGATTAAAGACAGTAAATACTTCTCGTTCAGGAATAGACGCTGATATAAAAGAAAATTGTTCCTAGAGAAATTAGGTGAATATTTTTTTAAAGTAAACAAGCCTGCGTTATACATGTTAGGAAGAACCATATCATAAATGAAGTGCTTTTATATAAAATACATCTTCTAGTTATTCATATACCCATTAGACTAATAATACGAAGCTGATATTTGGGACGTAAATAAAAATTGTTTATAGTATTTTGAAAATATGTTGTGAGGATTAATTTAAAGACAAATTGTAATTTGAAGAATTCTAGGGAGATTTTGAATATGTTAAATGGAATAATTATTATGGGGCTGAACGGGAGTGGCAAATCAACTATTTGTCATGAACTTGCAGACTTATTGAATTATGGACGTATGGATGTTGAAGACTATTATTTTCTTGATTCTGACATACCTTATGCCAAAAGCCGTACACATGAAGAGGTTAAGCAGTTAATGCTTGACGATATAAAAATTTATCACAACTATGTGCTCTCATCTGTTGGGTGTAATTGGGGTTCAGAGATTGTTTCTACGTATAAGTTGGCAATTCTTCTTTATGCTCCACTTCAAGTGAGATTAGACAGAATAAAACAACGTGAGATAACTCGTTTTGGGAATAGGGTATTAGAGGGGGGAGATATGTATGAATCTCAACAACGATTCCATGATATGGTTGCATCCCGTTCTGCAGAGGATATAAAACAGCAGGCATGTTCGCTCACCTGCCCAGTATTAGAGATAAATGCGATACAGCCTGTGAAAGAGATTCTTGGTTTGATTTACAGCTACTATTTGAATATGCTTGAGGAATAACTCACCGACAAATTTCAATTTGTGGGGTTATCCATAAGTACTATAAGATAGATACATATTATCATATAGATACAAATGAAGGTTTAAAAATTGGTTATCCATAAGTACTATAAGATAGATACTCTAAATTGAACTAAATGCAAGCTGTGTTGCAAAAACGATAAAGATAATACCGAATATTTTTTGAAGATAAGATATCCTTTTTGGAGAATTCATAAAAAAATTATTTGATATTCCTGCTAGCAAGCCATATCCAATAAACACTAAAAGTGTAACAATCATAAATGTAAATCCATAAAGGAAACATTCAGTTATATAATTATCATTGATAGACTTTGCATATTGAGGCAGAAATGAGAAGAAAAATAAAGTGAGTTTGGGATTAAGTAGATTGATAAGAATTCCACTACGAATTATAGTACCGACTTTTTCTTCTGACTTATTGTTTATTAGGTCAAAATTTGTTTTTGATCGTATCATGCCAATACCAAGATATAGCAAATATATGGCGCCAATTAGTTTTAAAATGAAGAAAGAGTTATTGCTCATATTAATAATAAATGATGAAAGTGCAATACTAATGCATAAATGTGGAATGATACCTATAGTACAACCAAGAGCAGCAAATATGCTTGCTCTTTTTCCTTTTGTTATTCCTGTTGAAATTGTATATGTAACTCCAGTTCCTGGAATTAGTATGATAATAAATGATGTAACTAAAAAATTTAATGTATTCATAATGACCTCCTAATGTATTTTATTACCTGATATGATATAATTTATCATTATATAGTGGTCGTGATAAGAGCCACATTTTGATTATTTTTATGGAACCATTTTAAAAGAAGTGTAGAAGGTGTTTGTATGAATTTTATAAGTATTAATAGAGAGTCTAGAATTTCTTTATCCAAACAACTTTATATGTATTACAAAGAATCAATTTTATACGGTAATCTAAAATCAAATGATAAACTTCCATCAACACGAGAATTATCAAGAGATTTAAATATTGCAAGAAATGTAGTGTTAGATTGTTATGAACAGTTAATAGCAGAGGGATATGCTTATACGAAAAATGGTTCGGGGACTTATATATGTGAAGGGGTAAAATTCCAACCAATAAAAATAAAAACGGAATCACATTTTAATAAAAGTGATAATGACATAAGAAAAATATCATTTCGTACAGGGATTCCAGATTTAGATAATATACCAATTAATAAATGGGCACAGATGTATAAAGAAAGCATTCTTAACCTGGAAGTGAAAAAGATGGGTTATCAAAATTCTTTTGGAAGTTATGAATTACGCTCACAGCTTTCTACTTATTTAGAACGTGTCAGAGGCGTAAGTACTTTACCAGATAATATACTGATTACAAATGGTGCAGCACAAGCTTTTTCTTTATTATGTAAGCTTGTAGATAATCATGAATATGCGTTAGTTGAAAATCCCCTTAGTTATGGTATTCTCCATACATTAGAGAGTAATCATGTGTCCATAAAACCAATTAAGGTTGATGAACAAGGAATGGTTACTTCTGAATTGCCTAAACAACCTCCAAAACTGATATTTACAACGCCAAGTCATCAGTTCCCAACAGGGGTAGTTCTTCCGATTAATAGAAGAATTGAAATGATAAAATATGCCAAGAAATACAGGACTTATATTGTAGAGGATGATTATGATAGCGAATTTCGATTCGATGGAGACCCAATACAGTCGATGCAATACTTGGATCCAGAACAGGTAATTTATGTAGGAACGTTTTCCAAAACTTTAATGCCAGCATTAAGAATAGGGTATGTGGTTTTGCCTGATAAACTGCTTAGTAAAATAGAAGCTATAAAGTATGTAGCTGACCTGCATTCGCCTAATTTTGAACAGATTACATTAGCAAAGTTTATAGAAACAGGTCTTTTTGATCGTCATATAAACAAGATGCGAAGATTGTATCTTAAAAAGAGAAACTATCTCATTAAGTGTCTTAAGAAAGAGTTCGGTGAACGTGTGATGATTACAGGTGCTCAGGCTGGAATGCATTTTGCAGCTGCTTTTAAGGATGTAACTTTTGATAAGGATCTTATGAGAAAGATTGAAGAGAAGGATATAGAGATTACGGCTATGAATAAACATTATATATTGGATAAGTCAGACCTTCCAATAAATAATACATTAATATTTGGTTATGGTAATACGAAAGTTGAGCAAATGGAAAAGGGCATAAAATTGTTGGCAGATATTATAAAGTAACACATTATTTTAGGAATGAACTTGATTAATAAACATAGGGATATCAATTTAGTTATTGCTCTTCACAAGTTTTTATGAGTAACTTTATAAAATTCAAAAATTTTTATTAGAGAAAGAAAAGCACTATAAATGAATTAGTATTTATGGAAAGGGAGAAGCTGAGGAAGTGTTCTGCCAGGATTTAAGCCACTTAATTAGCAGGACATTGAGAACATCTTTAAGATATGTTTGTAATAATTAGTGAAAATGATAATGACGCACTTGCATGGAAGCAGGCGCGTTAATCTTTTATAGACTTTAGGGCAATTATATGTATATATTAATCTGCTAGAGATAATATTATATATTCTTTGAATGAAAACCTAGAATAATAATTTCAATATATTCTGCAAACCGTGAAACAAAATCAGGCGGTGCATCAAGTAGTTCAATCGTTTGAAATTCTTGCCTCTGGTTTTTTGCTGAGACGGCTGGAGAATATAGGCTAATAGCATAATAAATTTGATACTCGTTAAAGAGTTTAAGCTGATTGCTTGATAAATCAGGAATAAATTTATTAACAATTAAATTAAGTTTGTCAAAGCTATTAGATAAATCTTTTTTTAGTATTTCTAATGAATTTGTTGTTACATTGCTCCTTAGCACTGATATGAGAATAGAAAATAATTTTAATAGGCGTTGATTTTGATATAATTGTTCTGCCCATAAGCGGCAAAAGGTTTTAAGCTCTAATCTATCATATTCTTTAAATTCATTATAGGTCTTTTTCACCCACTGATCTAAATCAGAAATCAAGATCCATAAGAAAATTTCTTCTTTTGTAGAAACATATTTATATAAATTTGCTCTTGAAAAATTTAACTCATTAGCTATCGAAGCAAGTGTGATTTTTTCTAAGGGTTCTCTTTCATATAGTTTCAAAGTGGCTTCTATGATTTGATCACGACGAATGTTTTTTTGTTCTTCATTACGAGCACGTTGAAATTCCATTTCGTTACCTCCTTGATAATTAACAATTACATCATAGCAAATGAATTATAAACTTACAAGGTTAATGATATCATTAAAAATCCATTGACAAGTTACATTGTGCAACTTATACTTAAATAAGTTTCATGGTGTAACTTATTTAGGTAAAAATATGATCATATTTATTAAAAAGGTATTTGATATTGTAGAGAAATAGGTAATTATAGTTGATACATTTATATCAGCATTAGCATATTCTTAACCCTGTTTATTAGAAACAGGAGGTAACTTAGAAAATAAAAAAAGATAAAATTTATATTAAATATACATAAAAATAGATAGGGGAGTAAACTAGTATGAAAGTTAAAGATTTTATGATCACTGATGTAATTTTTGCAAAGAAGGAAGATAGTATAAAAAGTGTTATGAAAATTCTAGTAGATAAAAAAATAGGGGGAGTTCCTATAGTAGATGATAAAGGAATACTTGTAGGTATAATAAGTGATGGTGATATAATAAGAAATATAAATCCAAAGGATGAAAAAATGTATGATCTTATGTCATATGTATTTTATATTAAAAAAGAAGAATTAGAAGAAGGCATAGAATTAATAAAAGATGCAAATATTATGACCATTGCAAGACGTAATAATATTTATTGCGTTTCTCCAGAGGATAGTATGGAAAAAGTTTTATCTATGTTCTCAAAACATAATTTTAAAAAGATACCAGTAATAAATAAAGAGAGAAAAATAGTTGGAGTTGTAAGCAGGGGCGATGTTATTCGATATGTTCAGAAAAAAATTATAGATAAAATGTAATATATTTGCCAGTAGATAGAACTTACAATATATAGGTTCAATAAAACAATTGTATGTTAAAAATTATCTTAAGATCAGATCTTTAAAATGCTTGTATTTGCTGTAAACTTGCTGTATTATGAGTATATCGTTTACTTTTAGATTTCTCTATAAGGATAAAGGAGATATTACGAGGATGCAGGAAATAGTTCAATCAGTTGATAGGACGCTAACTATTTTAGAAGTGCTATCAGATTATGAAGATGGTCTAGGAATAACTGAAATTAGTGAAAAAGTAGAGTTGCACAAGAGCACAGTCCATAGGTTATTGAATACGCTAATATATAAAGGATACATAAAGCAAGATAAAAATACAAACAAGTATGAACTTACTTTAAAATTGTTTGAACTTGGAAATAAAAAGGTAGAAAGCATGGATTTAGTATCTATTGTTGAACCGTATTTAAAAGAGCTTATGGAGAAAACCAATGAAGTTGTCCACTTAGCAATAAGAGAGGGTTCTGATATAATGTATGTCTCAAAAATGGAACCACAAAAATCCATGAAGATGTATACGAGAATAGGAATGCGAAAACCAATATATTGTACAGCAATGGGTAAGGCAATGATGGCGCATATGACTGAAGAAGAGGCTAAAAAGATTTGGGATGAAAGTGATGTACAAAAACTTACATCTAATACAATAGTTAATTTTAATGATATTAAAGAGAATTTAAAAGATATCAGAGAAAAGGGATATGCCATGGATGATCAAGAGGTTGAAGAAGGCATAAGATGTGTAGGAACCATATTAAAAGATCATAAAAGCAGAATTTGTGGAGCAATCAGTATATCTGGTTCAATATTAAGCTTCACAGAAGATAAAATAAGCTATTTCTCTAAAGTAATTTTGGAGTATGCGGATAAAATATCAAAGGAACTTGGTTACAGAAAATAAATGTAGCCAAGCTCTTTTTTTTGCGCCCAATTATTTTACAAATGAATTGAGTAAACAAATAATATCCTATAATTTAGAAAATTAATAAAAATGTTTACATTTATACTTGAAAAAGATTACAGGGCCTTGTATAATGAAAATGTATTCGGGATACGAAAACGAGTTTCACAATACGAAACAAAAAACGGAATAATTAGCATTATAAAAATTATTTTAAAATTAAGGAGGAAAAAGATAGCCGTAAGATATGCAAATTCATAAAACAAGACATATTGCAAATGAAAACGATAACTAAAAACGATTCTAAAGAACTATTTAAGGAGGAATTATTTATGAAAATTAAAGCTAGTATTGAAAAAATACCTGGCGGTATGATGCTTGTACCTTTATTAATAGGTGCATGTGTAAAAACTTTTCAACCTGGGGCAGGTGAATACTTTGGATCTTTTACAGGAGGACTAATTAGTGGTACTGTACCAATCTTAGGAGTTTGGTTTTTCTGTATGGGTGCAAGTGTAAGCTTTAGTGCTACACCAACTATTTTAAGAAAGTCCGGTACACTTGTTATAACAAAAACTTTAGTCGCATGGCTTGTTACACTAATTTTTAGTAAGTTAATACCTGGTGGAAGCATAGAAACAGGAATTTTTGCAGGTTTATCTGTTTTGGCAGTTATTTCCTGTATGGATATGACAAATGGTGGATTATATGCTGCATTAATGCAACAATATGGATCAAAAGAAGAAGCTGGTGCATTTATCTTAATGTCATTAGAATCAGGTCCATTAGTAAGTATGTTAATATTAGGTGCTGTTGGAGCTGCATCGTTCCCACTTAATAACTTTCTTGGAGCAGTTATACCTTTCTTAGTTGGTATTATTCTTGGTAATTTAGATCCTGAACTTAAAGCTTTCTTTAATAAAGCAACTGGTGTTATGATACCTTTCTTCGGATTTGCACTAGGTAATACAATTGATTTAAGTAACATTTTCAAAACTGGTTTACTTGGAATCTTCCTTGGACTAGCTGTTATTGTTATTACAGGTATTCCTCTTATTCTTGCAGATAAGTACGTAGGAGGAGGAAATGGATTGGCAGGTTTAGCTGCTTCAAGTTCAGCTGGTGCAGCTGTTGCAAATCCAGTTATAATATCAAAAATGGCGCCTCAATTTGCGCCTGTTGCAGCTCAAGCAACTGCACTGGTTGCTACAAGCGTTGTTGTAACTTCAATTTTGGTTCCAATATTCACTTCACTTTGGAATACTCACGTTAAAAAAACCAAAGGAATAGATAATGGAGAGGTAGTAAGTTAAATAAAATATATTCAAATGATGAAGGAAAACCAAGTCCAGAGGGAGGAGGTTTTCCTTCATTATTTAATGTATTATTTTGAAATTTCTTCATGCTTTAAATAATCATCCCACCAAATAGTTAATTCATAAAGCAATGGTAACAGATTTCTTCCTTTATCAGTTAAAGTGTATTCTACTCTTACAGGCATTTCATTATACTGATTCCTAATAATTAATTTATCATTCTCAAGTTCGCGTAATGAATTTGCTAGCATTGTATTTGTTATTCCTGATATGTCTCTTTTTAATTGATTAAACCGACATACGTCCTTTCTTAGTAACTGCCCTAATATATTCAGTTTCCATTTGCCTCCGATTACTTCCAATGCGTCTCTTATAGGGCATTCTTTGTCAAAATCTGATTCTCTTACTATATTTAAATATTTCTCTAATTCTTGTTTGCTTGCCATATCTATTCCTCCTAGATAAGAAAAATAATACCTAATCACAGAATTCTGCGTTCTTGTTAGTACAAAATTATTTAGATATAATAATTATACCAAGTACTTTTACTTGAGTAAATATTAAATAAAGGAGAACAAACATAAGTAGTTAATTCAATTTAAAAAATGTTTGTGTTTCGAAGGAGAGATATAAAATGTCAAAAGTAGTTATTTTTAATGCTAGTCCAAGAAAGAATGGATACAATTCGAAATTATTAGAACAAGTGGCAAAGGGTGCTGAATCTAAAGGTGCTGAAATTATAGAATTTAATTTAAACGATCCTGGGATTCGTGGATGTCAAAGCTGCTTCTATTGCCGTACTCATGATGGTTGCGCTATTAAGGATTATCTTCAACCAATGTATCAAGCTATTAATGAAGCAGATGCTATTGTATTTGGTTCGCCAATCTATATGTACCAAATTACAGCTCAAGCAAAACTTTGGGTAGACCGTACATTTCCATTGATTGAACATGATGGAAGCTCCATTATTACACCTAGACATCCAGGTAAAAAAGTAGTAACAATATTTACTCAAGCTAATTTAAATCCTGAAGTAGGTGCAGAAAGTATTAAATATATTACTACTATGTTCAACTTATATGGTTGGAAATTAGAGGATAATATTCACGTTTGTGGAGCTGAGCTTGTTCCAGATTCAAAAGCGTTAGAGGAATTCTCTTTAAGAGCATTTAAGGCTGGGGAAAATCTAGTTGGATAAATTTCTAATATATCCATTATCCAATAAGCATAATTGTGGACGACATTGAATTGTAACTGTAATAAATATACACATGGTTAAGAAGCAATGTTTTTAAAGTTGTGCATCTACTTGATAATAGATTTATAATAAAGTATTAAAAATGGCTTACTTCAATGAGTGTAAGCCATTTTTATATAAATTAAAGGAGAAGTTAATCTTTTTATCCTGCGAAAGTTAAGTTTATAAATAATAAAGAAGGATACTCCCCAGATAATTGGGGAACTTTTTTTCTGTTTTTACTATAAGGATATAGTTTAATAAAGAGATTATAAAGATAAACACAAATTGGAATATATAATTAAAACGTCAGTGTTTATTATATTTAAAAAAATAACAAGTATTCGTCTCGAATTACTTTCTCAATGTTGATAAGGTAATTTTATATTGCTATGATGGATTAAAAGATTAAACCATTATATAAGAATTGATTAAGTTTGTAAAAAGAGGTTATAAACTATTATTATATATTTTTCGTTAAAGGAGGTATAAAATGGATGAACCAGTAGATTTAAAACAATTAGAAAATGAGTTTAAAGAATGCAGAGCAGTACTATCTGCTATTGGAGATGAAACAAGACAATTAATTATTTTATGCTTAATGAAAAGTACATTTCCTGGAATGAGAGTTGGAGAAATAACTAAAGGAGTAAATTTATCACGTCCAGCTGTTTCACATCATCTAAAAGTATTAAAAGATGCCAATGTTGTAAATATGGTAAAGCAAGGTACAATGAATTTTTATCATATAAATCCAGCTACAAGTGATTTGAATTTACTAAAGAAACTATTTTCACATATAGAAGAATCTATGTTTGAGTGCTGGAAGATGGAATAAAATAAATAAAGAATTCAAATAGAGTTTAAATTAATTTATTTTAAAGGGAGAAAGCGAATGAATTTGATTAATAATGAAATGGAAGCAGCAAATGGCGTGAAAATCCCAAAAGTAGGTTTTGGAATATACAAATTAACTGAAGGCAAAGATTTTGAAAGTGCTGTGGGAGAGGCTATAAGGGTTGGATATCGGCATTTTGATACTGCTAAAATTTATGGAAATGAGGAAAGCTTAGGGTTAGCAATTAAAAAAAGCCAAATATCACGAGAAGAATTTTTTGTTACTTCCAAGGTATGGAATACAGATCTTGGCTATAAATCTACTAAAAAAGCATTTGAACAAACCTGCAAAAACTTGAAAGTAGAATACCTTGATATGTATCTAATCCATTTTGCAGCACCACATTATTTAGAAGCATGGAAGGCGATGGAGGAATTGTATCTAGAAGGTAAAGTCAAGGTGATTGGAGTTGCAAATTTTGAAATACAGCACTTGGAAAAGTTAATGAAATACTCTAAGATTACACCAATGGTTAATCAATTAGAGACTCATCCGGAGTTTCAGCAAAATGAACTACATAAATATCTTATTGAACATCAGATTCTGCATGAAGCATGGGCGCCATTAGGTCAAGGGAATATAGCGTTGTTAGAAAATCCTGAGCTTAAGAAGATTGCCGGAAATCATAATAAAACAGTAGCTCAAGTGATTCTACGCTGGCATATACAACGGGATATTATTATCATTCCTAAATCATCAAACCAAAAAAGAATTAAAGAAAACTTTCAATTATTTGACTTTGGATTAACTAGTGAAGAAATGAATAGAATTAACCAACTAAATACAGGAAGACGATATTCACATAGTCCTACAGGTTATATGATTAATCCAATTTATAATAAGTTAATGAAAGTTTTTATTAAATAAACTCCATTTTTGCAAAATTAGATTTTCTATATTAGTTAGGGTGAAAAAAGGCAGATATCCTTGTAAAGCAATATAAGCGATTATATATTTGAAGCTACAATAAAATAAAAGGAATACTCAAAGTAATCAAAGCTTTGAGTATTCCTTTTTTAGTTGATAAGGGGAAATTAAGAAGGCATTATATTTACAAAAAAAGATTTATATTGTAAACTATACTAAAAGCAATGAAAAGAAGAGTAGATAAAACAATTCATTTTCAGAGAGCTCTAGATGGTGGGATTGAGCAATGGATTTTTATTGAAGAAGGTCTTGGAGCTGCACACTGAGTCTATTTTATCCGATAACTAGTAATCCCCGTGATACTCTCTCACATATAAGTGGAAGATAACGGCTACACGTTCTTGGATAGGGTACCCATTGAGGGTATAAGTTAAACTAGAATTCAGATGGGGATGAAAACCCAGCATGAATCAAGTTTCACTTAATAGAGGTAGGATGTGACGGAATACCCCGTTATAGGTATAGAGTATCTCATTTTTGATGTACTTGAAGAGGTGTATACGGCAACGCATACATAAACTGAGGTGGTACCACGAATTTATAACTTTCGTCCTCAAGATTAGAAATCTTGGAGGTGAAGGTTTTTTTTATTTGTATTATGGCAATATCAAGAAATAATAAGTAAATCTGCTTTCTTGCCTAATAAAATATTCATGGCAAGTTTGAAAGTGTTATTTTCTTTTATGTGCCTAAATTAATCAATAAATAAGTAAAGGTGGTAACAAAAATGTATGAGCAATATGAAAATTTAAATGAATTAGAAAATATAATGACAAATGCAAATGAATTTATAGTGGAGAGAATAAAAAAGTTAAATAAACTTAGTGAGCTAGGAATAAATCCATATCCTTATAATTATGATTTTAACCAAAAAACTTATACAAAAGAGATATGTGATAATTTTGATACTATTGATGAAAGTAAAGTGTTTTCTTTAGCAGGAAGAATAATGTTTCTTAGGAGAATGGGAAATGCAACTTTTGCTAATATAGTAGATGAAAGAGGAAATATACAAATATTTTTTAGTAAAAAATTAATTGGTAATGAAAATTATAATGTTTTAAAATTAATTGATGTCGGCGATATTGTTGGGGTAGAGGGAACTGTATTTAAGACTCAGACAGGTGAAATAACTATTAGAGCAAACAAATTTGAATTGTTATCTAAATCAATACGAACCCTTCCTGAAAAATATCATGGAATTCAAGATTCAGATTTAAGACAAAGACATAGATCTTTAGATATGATAATGAATTCAGACGTTAAAGAAAGATTTATTAAACGTTCTAAAGCAATTACTACAATTAGAGAATATTTGAATAATATGAATTTTATTGAATGTGATACTCCTATACTTGATACTAAATATGGTGGAGGAGAGGCAAAACCATTTAAAACTTTTGTTAATGATTTAGACTCAGAAGTATATATGAATGTTTCTCCAGAATTATATTTAAAAAGACTTATTGTTGGAGGAATAGAAAGAGTTTATACATTTGCAAGATCTTTTAGAAATGAAGGAATTGATAGAACACATTATCCAGAATTTACTCTAATGGAATGTTATATGTCCTATGCGGATTATGGAGATATGATGAGGATTATGGAAGGAATATATGAACATGTATTTATGTCTGTTAATGGCTCTACTAAAATAAAATATGGTGAAGAAGAAATTGATTTTAAAGCTCCATGGAAAAGAGAAACTATGTGCAATCTTGTGAAACAAGATACAGGAATTGATGTGGAGAATTTAACTAAAGAAGAAATTATAAGTAAAATAAAAAAGAATTCTTTTTTGATTGAAGAACAAAATGAAGGTTTAAATATAAATGAAGCTTCTAAAGGAGAATTAATAGTAAATCTTTTTGAAGCATATAGCGAGAAGAAACTAATACAACCCACTTTTGTTATAGATTTTCCTAAAGAATCATCACCACTTTGTAAAGTTCATAGGAAAAATCCAGATTTAATTGAAAGATTTGAACCATATGCCTATGGAGTAGAGCTTGGAAATGCTTATTCAGAATTAAATGATCCATTAAGACAGCGTATATTATTACATGACCAAGCTGAAAAATTAAGAGGAGGACTAGAAACAGCAAGTCCAATGGACGAAGAATTTGCTATAGCTATTGATACAGCAATGCCACCAACTGGAGGTTTAGGTATTGGTATTGATAGAATGATAATGTTTCTAACTGGATCAAATACAATAAAGGATGTTATTGCATTTCCTTTAGTTAAAAGGTAAAAATATTTCTCCATTTTCAGAGGATATATTTGTAATTTAATTAGGAGATAGTTTTATAAGTGGGTTATCACTTACTTGTAATATGGTGAACCATACTATAAATAAGTGTGGAATTTACTGTGATTGAATAATGAATCATTAAAAATAAATTACTGTATAAAGGTGGATATAATAAGTTTTCTTCTGTATATATAATATATTGCATAATAGTATTTTATGAATCACAACCATAATATTATGCAAACATTTTGATGACATAATAATAACTTTTTTTATAATTCAGGTACAAACGAGAAATAAATTTAAGAACGGTGCAGTATGACATTCTTTTGTAAATATGTTAAAATATCAACGGGTAAATGTTGGCATAATCTAAAAATAAATATAAATGCTTTTTATAAATGTTGACTTGTAAAGTTTTGATATATAAATTTTGGATTGTTGGAGGTGTAGGTATGATTTCAATGGATATGATTTCTGAGGCTATGGGATTCAATAGATTCTACTCAAATATTTTAAATCTATTAAATGGGCAGATTATGGCTGAAGGATATTCCTTAACAGAAGCAAGGGTACTGTTTGAAATTGGCAAAACAGATAGATGTACTGCTAATGTATTAGTAAATCAGCTTGACATTGATAGGAGTTTTATGAGCCGCATGATTGCAAGGTTTGAAAAAAAGGGACTTATAGATAAGACGCAATCAGCTGCAGATAGCCGTATTAACTATATTAGGCTTACTGAAAAGGGTCGAAATGATTTTAATAAATTGAATGATATACAGAGTGAGCAAATCAGTAACTTATTTAATAAAATGGATGAAAAAAATCAAAAACTTGTTTTTGATGCAATGATGATGATTAAGAATAAATTATCAGATGTTACAGATGTTATCAATATCCGGCCATTTACTTCAAGCGACATAGAGTATGTAATTTCACGCCATAAGACGCTATATTATGCTGAACGGCATTTATCAAATGTTTTTTTTGATTATGTTGATAATATTGTTTACCAGTTTGCAAATAATTTTAATTTTAAAACTGATTGTTTAAATATTTTAGAATGCAATGGAAATCCTGCTGGAAGTATTGCAATAGCAAAGGTGGATAATGAAACTGCACAATTACGCTTCTTTATGCTTGAACCAGAAATGCGAGGCAGAGGATATGGAAATAAACTTATGGATATAGCACTTGATTTCTGCAGAGAAAAGAAGTATAAACATGTTTTTCTGTTAACAATCAGTGCGCAGATAATAGCAAGACATATTTATGAATGTCGCGGATTCCAAAAAACTGTAAGTTATGATAAATCGGAATGGGGAGAAGGCGTTGTGGAAGAACGTTGGGATTTAGATTTATAAAATTGTTAAATTAGTATAAAAAATAAAGCAGTCTTAAAAAAACATAAGAAGTTGGTAAAATTTCTTGTGTTTTTTTGTTATATGAAAAATATAAAATTAGTTGACACAGTCCTCAAAAATGACTACAATAAATACTAGACGCAGTCAACTAAAAAGATAAATATAAGAAAAGGGGAAACGTAAAATGATAAAAAATAAAAAAGCCGTATATTTTATTTGCAATAATCGTTTATGGGGACATGTTGGTGCCCATGTGTGGGATATTTTACAAGAAGAAGGATATCTAAAAGAGAAGGGGGAAATTACTTTTGCAGGAGAAGAAGTGATGAAATATACAGATCAAAATAATAATATATTTTATTTTGTTCCAACGAAAACAGCGGTATGTTTGGACTATGCACGTTTTCTACCAGAGATGAACCAGTACTTTAGTGGTTGTGATATTTCTGGTATGGTTACCTGGAATGAAGGACCACATGCACCATCTAATTTACTTACTGTTCACTCTTTGGGAGATGTAAAGTCAGGAGCATATGAAGGTGGAATCGAAGCAATTGTTCATCATGATAAATTAAAAGGCTGTTATAAGGAAATGGTACGTAAATTGGGTGAAAAATATCAGGTACCTGTTTACAGTCATAAAAAATTAAGAGATCCACAAGAAATGGAATTTAGAAAGAAAATATAAAATTCTTGGCAATATTTTAATGAAAGAGGAACAATAAAATGCAAGCAAAATTTAAAATTATTTTTTCAATGGCGATTTTTGGAACTATTTCAATTTTTGTAAAAAATATTCCGCTTTCTTCTGGGGAAATTGCGCTTTTTAGGGCAATGACAGCAGCAGTAGTAATTTGCATATATAAGATTATAAGCGGAAAGAGAATTTTGTTCTCAGATATAAAAAAGGATCTTCCAGCACTTTTTCTTTCAGGTATAGCAATGGGTTTTAACTGGATATTCCTTTTTCAGGCATATAAATATACAACAGTTTCAATTGCAACATTAAGCTATTATTTTGCACCTGTAATTGTTATGGTAGCATGTCCGATTTTGTTCAAAGAAAGGCTGACAATTAAACAAGTGGTATGTTTTGTTATGGCGACATCAGGATTGATTATGGTAATTGGTGTCAGTGGTGTGGGAAGATATAGTAATAACCTTATTGGTATAGGTTTTGGTCTAGGTGCAGCAGTACTTTACGCAACTGTTGTGCTATTTAATAAATTTGTTAAAAATGTTACAGGTATTGATAAAACCTTAATACAATTTTTTGCAGCAATTATTATTCTTATTCCATATGTCTTTGCAACAACAGGTATACATATAGGCAGTTTAAAGAATATTGGGATAATAAATCTTCTGATACTTGGTATTATCCATACTGGAATCTGCTATTGTCTGTACTTTTCATCACTTAAAGATCTAAAAGGTCAAGAGGCATCGATTTTAAGTTATGTTGATCCGCTTATTGCGATTATTGCTTCAGTAACTATTTTAGGGGAATCAATACTTCCTATGCAGATTATAGGTGGAATAATGATATTAGGTTTTACACTTTTAAATGAAATTAAATTAAAGCCTAGAAGATTTTATGGTATTGCTAACAAGAAGAAAAATACTCAATTGTAGTGTTTTCAACTAAGGAGATTCATGAAATTCTAATAGAAAATGGGTTATAATTGAAATGGCAAAGCAAACTGAATCCAAAATAAAAAAGAAACAAGCTATTGTAAGGCCTATAATAAAGTAAGCAATGAAGGAAAAAATAAATTGAGTGAGAAAATATTATATGCAATTAATAAGCAATTAGATAAGTCTTAAAGGTACAGTAAAAGGTATCTCTTTTCGATAAAAAAGTATTATCAATTACTACTGATATGGTGAACCATATAATAAATGAAGTAGACTCTATTTATAGCTGTTAATAGGACTAGTTTTAAGAATGTTAATAATATTCTAAATAGTATCTCAACTTAAATAAATGTTTATTTTGATATAATTTATTAAAGAAGAGCTTAGTGTGTCAACACTAAGCTAAGACTTAGAATATCTATTTTGTTTACAATTAAAAATCCATGGAAGCGGTACTTATATATTCCTATTCATTGTGATTATGGAGTAGGCATAAATTTTCTAGTAATTTCAGCTAGCTCCTATAAATTAGATATCTATAGTAAGGTTTTATTTGTTTCAGCAATTATCATATGACTAAGTTTAGACTGTAACTTTGATATATTTACTTAGATAATTGGATCTCGTCTCCAACAGTAAATGCATTAATTAAACTTATAGTTGGGTCGTAGTTTATTTGAGTATTTACATCTTTTTCTACGTTACTAAATTCTACAATATAACCTAAAGAATCATTTGGGTCTTTATAGAAAGTAGTGCATTCATTACCGTCGTAATAATCATCATCATAATGATCTGTTTTACTATTCTCATTCTTATAATCCATAAACAAACTACTTGCCAGTAATAAACTTTCTTTTTCATTTATTCCTTTTAGATAAACTTTTACACTATTATCGTCTCTTTGAATATTATAGATTTCGCCTTTACTTCCATCGGAAAAATCAAAGGTCTTGGCATAACTTACATTATTGATATTTTGCATGTCTTTATCATTATGTTCTTCTTTATATAAGTTTTTTTGATCCTTTGAGTTAATAGTAAAACTTATAGGGATTAAGCTTATAGCTGTTTGATCTTTTATTTTTTCATAAGTTGCTCCTTCTGCTTCATAAGTAGTTACTATGGACATGTTATTTCCATCACTGTCAGATGAGTAGCTGTAAGAATCTCTCAACGAATACATTTTATCTCCAGCTTTTAAGATAAAGGAATGTTCGGTTAATACATCATTATTTCTCATTAAAGAAGTTTTTTCAGGTTCAGTGAAAGAAAGATGAGTGCCCAAAATATCGGATTCTAACTTATTAAATGTAGAATCAAATTGAGGGATTTTAATTGAATAATCCTTTTCAATTGAATTTTTTAGTGAGTCAGAAAAATCAACATTTGCATCTAATCCAACATTAACCTTGTACTTTTGCATTACGACATCAATTCTTAAAGGACCTTTTTCAGGTAATACAGATTTATTAAATCTATCTTCAATGGTTATAACTAATGTCTTGTCATCTGTACGTTTAAATGATGTACTTCCGCTATTAAATTTATTGTCGCCATAGTTTAATAGAACATTTGCTGTTTCTCTGTCATCTTTATCAAAAGGCGTTGGGGTTTGTATTGTGATTGTAGCTTTGAGGTCATTTTTTGTTCCAACAACACTATTTAGAGTTATTTTAACTCCATTTTGCTCAACAGAATTGTTATTCCCAATTAACCCAGAGTTAACTGCATAGGATGATTGAGCTTGTACATTATCAATAGCAAAGGCAGGCATTTGAATAAGTCCAACAATTAAAGCAGCCCCCAGCATGGAACTCAATAACCTATTTGTTTTTTTATTTATCATAAGATCTCCTCACTTTAATAATTTTTTATATTGATACAATTTCCATAAACTTAATATGAAGTTCATTAATTTGATAGTTTTATTTCATCACTCATTTTGTAAGTACTAATTTCTTTTACCATAGGACTAATATTTAAAGTAGCAGCTTTATCTTTATCAACATTATCAAATTCTACAATGTAGCCAAGGGAATCTTTTGGATCCTTATAAAAGCTTGCAAACTTATTGTAATTATAAATAGTAGGATCATTTTGCCCTTTAAGATGATTGTAGTTCAAAGAAATATTGCTTGCTATAAATAAACTTTCTAATTCAGACTGCCCTTTGCAATATACCTTTATACTATTATCATTTCTTTTAACATTATATATTGTACCCTTCAATCCTCTAGAAGAGCTGAACTCTTTTTCATACGTTAAGTTGTTTGCAGAGTCGGTGATAGTGTTTTTATTACTATTATTGGATATCATAAGAGAATCATCCATTGAGACTTTATAAAGTATTGGAATTACACTTATATCCTTTCCATTTTTAACAGTATCATAATCTGGCAATTTAGATGCATAATACCCAATAGGTGTTCCGTTGTCTCCAATGCTACCGATTTTAGAATTTAATTTATAAAAATTGTTATCAACTTTTAATAATATTTGTGAATTCCAAAAATCATTATTGTCATCAATATCCGCCTCATTGTGTTTAGGCTGAATATAGCTTATGGTTGTCCCCATAGAATCTGAGTCTAATTGTTTCAAAGTATAATTAATTTCAGGTATTGTGCCTGTAATATTTTTGGTAAATACTTTATTAATAGAATTAGTGAAATCTACAGGTATATCCATGCCAATATTAACTTTATAATTTGAAAGGACTACATCAACTCTTAAGTTTCCGCTTTCAGGATATTCGCCTTGATAATTACTCTTTTCCAAGGTTAAAAGCATAGTTTTATCATCTGCATATTGTCTAGAAGAGGTAGAGTTAAAGCCGTAATCTTTGTCACCATATGATACTTCAAAAAGGGAATTATTATGTTCAATTGCTTTAGGAACAGTTATTCCTTCAATTTTAAGAGTTACTCTTAAATTATGTTTTGTAGCTAGTGCACTATTAACAGTCACCTTAATCCCATTTTCTTCCGAACTTTTATTTATAGCTATAGAATAATCTTTAATTGGTGTAGCTGTATTATTATCTGTATAAGTAGCACTGGCACTAGTAGTTGTAGTAGTGGCGGCTGTTGCTGCTATAGTATCATCAGCAAAAGCTGTCGTATAAGTTATACCGGAAGCTAACATAAATGTCATGATCCCCAATATAGGACCAAGGGTTTTGCTCAATTTTTTATTTATCATAAATATCTATCTCCTTTACTATAGTTTGTATGTAAAACTTTGTAAGAGATTTTACATACAATGGTATTGTATACCATTTATTCAAAATTTTCATCTTAAATTTACCATAATTTTCACAGTGGACAACTAGAAAATAATAGATCAGTATGCTACTCTATTTATTATTTATAGACAGATATTAATCTTGATAAAATTGTGAATATCAATGGTATAAATTGAAGCGTTAAAAATTTTTCTGAAAATGAACCAATTAGTAACTTAATGTCTCTAATATATAGATGCATCGATAAGAATCGAAGGGAGAGAGCAGAGTGTCTGAAGAAGAACTTGTCATAAAAATCCAGTCTGGTGATATGAACGCATTAGGTGAATTGTTTGAAATATATAAAAATGAATCATTTAAATACTCATATCTTATTACAGGTAGTAAGTATACAAGTGAAGATATTGTACAAGAAGCATTTATAAGCTGTTATAACAATATAAGAAGTCTTAAAAATCCTGAATTTTTTAAATCATGGTTTTTTAAAATGCTTACACGAATTGCATGGAGATATGCAAAGAAAGATAAAAAATCGCTGCCAGTTGATAACATTTTTGAAAAAGTAGATGAAAAAAGTATTGATACTTCTGTAGAACAATATTTAAGAAAAGAGCAAAATAATAATCTTTATGCAGAAATTGAAAAGCTTGATTTAAAACAAAAAACAGTAATAGTTCTATATTATTTTAATGGTCTTACAATTAATGAAATCGCAAAAGTAATGGGGTGCTTTGAAGGAACAGTCAAATCGAGACTTCATAGTGCAAGAAAAAAATTAAAAAGCAGTTTAATTAAATGTGACGATGAGTATAATCATAGAAATTTAAAGAGGGTGGGACTTGATGGATAAAAGTTTTGTTGAAAATATAGATCAAAAAATTAAAGAAACCTTAATTCATAAAGCAGATGATGCTTCAGTACCTGAAAATATGTTTTTCAAAATTAGAAATGAAATATTAAAGGAAAAAGATAATAAAGGAGTTTTTACTATGAAACATAAATTATTAATGCCAAAGACATTCATAATTGCAGGAATGATAATTATTGCAACAACTGTAACATGCGTTGCAGCAACTAATCTTTCTGGAATATTTAGTTCATCATCTCATTTAACTGAAATTAAAACTTTTCCAAGTAAAGATAAAGTAAAAGAGACTGTTGGCTTTACCCCTAAATATGTTGAATCCTTTAATAATGGATTTAAATTTGATACATTTAACTATGCAAACAATGAAGTTCGTAATGAAAAAGGAGATGCTACTGAAAAATACAAGAGCGCGGATTTCGATTATAAAAAAGATGGTTCTAAAAAGGGTCAGATTTTAGCCATGTCTGCTGAAAAAACAGATGAAAAATCTTTTTATGGAAATACACCTAAAAATGCTTCAGAAGTAGAATATAATGGAGTTAAAATCATATACACTAGCAGTCAATACAAGTCAGTTCCAGACGGATATGAACCAACAGATGAAGAAAAAGACTTAGAAGATAAAGGGCTTCTTGAAATTGGATATGGAAGCGAAAAAGATGAAATAAAGGTTAGTCAAAATCAATCAGTTATGTGGTATGAAGATGGAATATCTTATTGCATTATTAATATCGATTATACTGAACTAAGTAAGGATGATATGATCAATATGGCAAAGGAAGTTATAGGATAAAAATAAGCTCTGAGGAATTATATAATTATTCCTTGGGGCTTACTTTATTTTTAAAAGGGGTTAAAAGTTTATGAGTAATCCGCTTACGTGAACCGTAATCATAAGCAAATAATAAAGCAGGGAATGATTGATATTAAAATTGCTTTTTTCGGAAAGCAACTTTTGGTTGTCAACTTTGTTATATTTAAGTGGTAGAAACATGATAATAATATCAGTATACTGATATTAGGAGGGATTAAGCTATGAGTTTTCAAGAACAATTGCAAACACTTAGAAAAGCGAAAGGTCTATCGCAGGAAAAATTAGCTGAATTTTTAGGTATATCAAGGCAAGCAGTTGCAAAATGGGAAGTAGGACAGTCTTATCCTGATATAGCTAGATTAATTGCATTAAGTGATTTGTTTAAGGTAAGCATTGATAAATTAGTTAATGATTATGAAGAAAATTGCCGGTTGTCCATAGAAGAAAATAAAATTAAATGTATAAATGAAAGTATAATTGATTTTTTATGCAGGGCTAAAAAATCCACATATGCTGGAAAAGGGCCAGAAGGTAAACCCTCAAGGCCTAATTCTCATGACTTAGAATATGTAGAGGGCAACTTAAAATATATTGATACCTATTTAGGCACAGAAAGATTTTCAGGAGAAGAAGGTTTATGGCAGGATGATATCCCAGTTTGGGCAATGAATTATACTGGAAGAGTTTTGGATGAAAGATTTTCAGGCGGTTTTTTAAAGGAAGCTTTGAGTTTAGTGACTAAGGATAATCCATATAGAGGCCCTATTATTTATCAAAATGGACAGTATAAATATCATTGCATTATAAATGGAGAATTTAAGTGGTTTCAAGGGTATGAAGAAATATATTTTGATGATACTAAAGTTTATGAATGTTATTTTCATGGAGGATCAATTAAATAGTCAAGATAAGGAGTAATATAATGATATTAAACAGAAATGATTTATGTTGGTGTAAAAGTGGACTTAAATATAAAAATTGTCATTTAGAATTTGATAAGAAGTTAAGTGGCTTAAAAAGAAAAGGATGTATAGTACCAACGAAAAAGCTTATAAAAACAAAAGAGCAAATTGAAGGAATAAAAAAGAGTGCGGAAATTAATAATGGTCTTTTAGACTTGATTAGTGAGAACATTAAAGAAGGTATGACAACAGAGGAAATAGATAAATTGGCATATCATTATACAATATCAAAGGGTGGAATTCCAGCAACGCTTAATTATGATGGATACCCTAAAAGTATTTGTGTATCAATAAACAATGTAGTATGCCATGGAATACCAAGTAAAGATGTTATCATTAAAAGTGGGGATATTGTAAATGTAGATGCAACGACTATATTAAATGGATATTATTCAGATGCATCAAGGATGTTTATGATTGGAGAAGTAAATGAAGAAGCTGAAAGGTTAGTTAGAGTAACTAAAGAATGCCTTAATAAAGGATTGGAAGCAGTTAAACCTTGGGGATTTTTAGGAGATATTGGAGCAGTAATTCAGGAACATGCTGAAAGTACTGGATATTCAGTAGTTAGAGAATTTGGAGGACATGGAGTTGGGTTAGATATTCACGAAGAACCATTTGTTTTTCATTATGGAAGAAGAGGAACAGATATGGTTTTAGCGCCTGGAATGGTATTTACAATTGAACCAATGATAAATGCCGGAAGTCATGAAATATTTATAGATAAAAAAGATGGATGGACTGTATTGACTTCTGATGGTTCTCTTTCAGCACAATGGGAACATACAGTTCTCGTAACTGAAGAGGGGATAGAAGTTATTTCAAAATAATTATGCGGGAAATTCGTTATTTGGATAAGCTAATCGATGAATTAGCAAAGGGAAAAGCCATTGATAAGATTTTGAGAAAATAATAATTAAAAATTAGAAACACTGATTTTATATGTAAAATATAAAATCAGTGTTTTTTGACCAGATTAATACCCAAATAATAAAGAATTATGTAGATCTTAAAAGATGTTGAATAACACCTATATTCACTTTGACTTATTATTGATATCTTTATAACGAAGTCCATCACAAACAATGGACATTAATTTATTGAATCGTTCAATATCCAAATCACCTTTACGCTGCTCTATAGCAAACAGAAGACTCATCATAAGAGTGATTAAATCCTTTATATCTATATCTTCACGTACAGCATTGGCTTGCTGAGCCCTTGCTAGAAGGATAGCCAAATGTTGACTGAAAATCCTGTAGCACATCAAAATCTGCCATTCCGGTATTTAAAGCATCTTTTAACGCCTTGTTCGTAAATCCATCTTCTATGACATGTATGGTGAAGTTACGGCTAATAGCAAGCCTTTTCAGAGAAGGTATCTTCAAGTTGTTGAGGTTCGTAATGGTGAAATCATAACTTTACGCGACTACTGGAATCCTATTGATACTTTCGAAATGCTTGATCGTTTGCCTGAACTTTGTAATATTCTTACACAAAAGTAAAAGTGATTATTATATTTAAAAGGAGAGATGTAAAATGTCAAAGGTTGTTATTTTCAACGGTAGTCCAAGAAAAAATGGGTATACCACAAAATTGTTAGAACAAGTAGCAAAAGGAGCGAAATCTAAAGGTGCTGAGATTATTGAATTTAAACGATCCTGGGATTCGAGGATGTCAAAGCTGCTTCTATTGTCGTACTACATGATGGTTGCGCGGTTAATGATTATCTACAGCCAATGAAGGCTATTGCTGAGGCAGATGCTATTGTATTTGGTTAACCAAATTATGGTTACCAAGTTACAGGTCAAGCAAAGATTTGGTTCGATCGTACATTTCCAATGGTTGGAGAAAAGTTTATGCCACGACATCCTGGTAAAAAAGTAATATCTATATTCGTTCAAGGTAGTCCTAATCCTCAAATAGGAGCAGAGGGTATTAAAGCTGTTAATAATATTTTTGCAAGATATGGTTGGCAACTAGAAGATAGTATTCTTTGCTGTGGAACTACGAATTTTAATTCAGAAAAGCTTGAGAGGTATGATTCTAATTTAGATCAGTTTGAGGAACTATCTTTGAGAGCATTTAAGGATGGAGAAAATCTAGTTAGATAAATGTCTAATACACAATAGTATTATTAATCAATAAAAATAAATAACAGATTTTAAAGTCGCATTATTCAAAGGAATTTGCGATTTTTTTTATTCTTTAGTCGCTTGCGATTTTGTTCACTCTTTTTCAAATTCAAGTTTTATATTTTGAATAAAAGCAAATAATAAATCAAGACCAAGTATAAATGCTAAGAAAAAAGTTATAGTTGACAATTAGTCTAATTAGACTATAATATTTAAGAGAAGTTAGTCTAATTAGACTAGTGGTAAATATATTAAGAATAACTAATATATAAACAAAGTAAATACTTAACATTTATTAAGAATCAGAAGAATTTCTTAGTAAAGATAAAGAGAGGATGAAAAAAATGATTAAATCGTTTTTAATGGTAGGGCAGTCAAATATGGCTGGGCGTGGGTTTATTCATGAGGTGCCCCCAATTTATAATGAAAGAATACAAATGCTTAGGAATGGTAGATGGCAGATGATGACGGAACCCATCAATTATGACCGTCCTGTTTCGGGAATAAGTCTCGCTGGTTCATTTTCAGATGCATGGTGTCGTCAAAACCAAGAAGATACTATTGGTTTAATTCCTTGTGCGGAAGGTGGAAGTACACTGGATGAATGGTCTGTAGAAGGAGTGCTTTTTAGACATGCTATAACTGAAGCTAAATTGGCTATGGAAAGTAGCAAGCTCACAGGAATTCTATGGCATCAAGGAGAAAGTGATAGTGCTAATGGTAACTACAAAGTATATTATAAAAAATTACTTTTAATTATTGAGGCTTTTAGAAGAGAGTTGAATGCTCCAGATATTCCAATTATCATTGGTGGATTAGGAGATTTTTTAGGCAAAGAAGGATTTGGAAAAAGTTGTACTGAACATAAATTAATTAATCAAGAGTTACAAAAATTTGCTTTTGAACAAGATAATTGTTACTTTGTCACAGCCGCAGGTTTAACTTCTAATCCTGATGGTATTCATATTGATGCGATTTCTCAAAGAAAATTTGGAATGCGATATTTTGAAGCCTTTTCTAATAGGCAACATGTATTGAAGCCATTAATTAATGAAAATGAGCTGCTAAATCTAAATAATGCTAGAACACATACCAAAACAGAAAAGATATATATAAAAAGCATGGAGTTTGCATTAGGAAAAATATCATATGAGGAATTTGTATCTCAAGTCATGCAAGCTAATAATGATTAAACCTTATAATTATGAAATAACCGTTAAGATAATGTTGATGAAGAACATAAAGGAGGTGTTTTCTTGATACCATTGCTAATTTTAGGTTTATTAAAACAAAACCCTGGTTCTTATGGATACGAATTATTAGCCTTAATGGAAGATAGACACTATAAATATATAGCAAATTTCACTAAAGGTTCATTCTACTACAATCTTCAACAATTAGAAGAAAAAAAATATATTAAAAAAGTTAACAAATCAGACAATACTAGAGAGACAAATAATTACATTATAACTGAACTAGGAGATAAGGAATTTGAAAAATTAATGTATAAATATGGTTCTAAGACAGATTATATAAACTTATCTTTTTATGCAGCAATGTTGTTTGCTAATGAATATAAAAGTGAGGAGCTAACAAAACTAATAGAAATACAAATCGAACAAACAAAAAAGAAAATATCTTTATTAGAACAATCTATTGAGCATGATGAAACTATTCCTACATATTTTAGAAAAATGTTGGAAAATTCCTATTCTCATCATTTAGTAAATGTACAGTGGTTTGAAGGATTATTAAAAGATATAAAAAAAGAAAATTGATTTAAGGTTCTTGGAAATGTCGATTTTCGGCGTTTACAAGGACTTTTTTGGTGTCTGGGAAATTTTCCAATAATTGTATATAATAAGTTGAATATTGGATTCTGGTATCTATATATGAATGATAGTGGAATTATCTAAAAAGGATGGCTAAAAAGTCCATATAGCGGGAAATGGCATTATTTAAATCCAATAATCTAATTCCTAAATTTAATGCAAAATGAAGTTTGCTATAATTAGGTTAACATTTGTAATAGAATATAAATAAATATATTTTGAGGAGGTAAAACTTTATGGAAAAATACACAAGAGAAGAGCTTCAAGAGGCACTACGAGTTGTATCCTCAACTATTAGTAATTGTGAAAAAATGCAGCCGAAATTTGAGGAGGGTACCTCACAACATACACTTCTTAAGAATAGGATACAGGCACTATATATTTCAAAGGCATTAATAACAGAAGAAGATGTTACTGACACATATACAGATGAAGAATTGAAAGAAGCAATAGCTCCCGTATCTTCAATTATACGCAAGTGCGAAAAAGCACAACTGAAATTTGCGGAGGAAACCTCTCATCACACTCGTCTTAAGGGAATAATAAAGGCGATGTATATTTCAAAATCATTAATAATAGATGAAATTAGTAAATAGAAAATATAGAACCATTTTATATAAACAAGGGATGTGAAAGTATTGGCACAAAATAATAAAAATAAAAACAACACGAAATATATAATAATTGGCCTGGCAATAGGGGCTGGGTTAGGTATAGATAACTAGAAATAGGTGAACATTAAATGATGCCGCTTGTTACTGATATGGCAAACCCCATCAAAAATAAGTAAAGTTTTCATATAATAATTCAAAGTGGATAGCCTTTATCATACATGCCATTGACGGGAATGTTGGGGCGTACCAGTTTATAAAAAAATTGTTTATAAATTTATACGAAAACCAAATCTAAAAATGAATTAATTAAACCAGTTGGATCATCTAATCCTTTCTCAGGTTCTAAATGCCCAGTAGAATTAAGCTCAACCAGACCGTAAATAAATGCAGATGCCATTGCTGTCAATTGTTTCGGAGATTTACTGATAGTGCATTTTTGCTTATAAGCTTTTTCTAAAGATTTATAGATGAGCCCAAATACTTCAACGGCTGAAATGTGTAGGTTAGGATATTGATCTTTGGGCCATTGTTTGCGGAACATTAATTCACAATGCTCTTGATTATTTATCCCGTAATCATAAAAAGTATATAAAACTTCATAAACAAGCTTTCTAGGATTGTTTATTTCTTCAATTGATTTGCAAAGGCGATTTTTTAGCGTTTCAAAGTTTTCAGTCACAATTGCTGCAAGTAAATCGTCTTTATTTTTAAAATATACATAAACCGCACTTCTAGATAAATTCATTTCTTTTCCAAGATCACGCATACTGACTGAATCAACACCATTAACATCAATCATTTGTCTTGTAACATCAATTAGCTTTTGTTTTGTATCATTAATGCTTTTCATAGTATCCTCCAAATATATTTATAATTAATTTTACAACATCATGTTGACACTGTCAATGTTCTAGATTATAATGAATTTAAATTGACGGTGTCAATAACAAAATATACTAATCCCACTTTTAGAGAAGGAGTGTAATTATGTTAACTGAAATGAATTCAAATAAAAAAACCATTATTATAACTGGGGGGAACTCAGGATTAGGTTATGCATGTGCTAAATACATTGCTAAAGCCAATAAAAATAATAATGTTATACTAGCTTGCCGTAATGCAGCTAAAGCAAAGGAAGCAGTAAATTCACTAATTAAGGAAACGAATAATAACAATATAACTTCTTTGGAACTTGACCTTGCATCTTTAGAATCTGTAAGAAATTTTGTAAGCAAATTTTCAAATTCAGATTATCCACCACTATATGCGCTAGTTTGCAATGCGGGATTAATCATGGTTGATAAAACTCATTATACTAAGGATGGCTTTGAAAGTACCTTTGGAACCAATCATCTTGGACATTTTCTACTAGCTAATATGCTATCCGAAAAAATTATGAATTCAGGTAGAATAGTTTTTGTTAGTAGCGCAACTCATGACCCATTACGAAAAACAGGGATAGCTGAGCCTGTATACGAAAATGGCAGATTATTAGCGTATCCTAAAGAAACCAGTGAAAATAAAAATATGATGTTAATCGGTCAACGTCGATACACTACTTCAAAATTATGTAATATATACTGCACTTATGAGTTAGCTGAAAGAATAAAAAAGCAAACTAATAAGAATATTACAGTAAATGCTTTTGATCCTGGGCAGATGCCAGGTACAGGGTTTTCTCGAACTTTTCCTCCTTTAATGAAATTTGTTTGTGACTATATTCTCCCTGTTACTACTTTATTTCGACCAAATGCTAATACTGCTGACAAGTCAGGTAAAGCATTAGCATCTTTAGTGATTAATCCTGAGTTAAACGAAGTTACAGGTAAATATTTTCAAGGTACAAAGGTAATAAAATCTTCGGAGCTTTCCTATAACAAAGAAAATAGGAAGGATTTATGGAGGGCAAGTGTTGAATTAACAAAACTAAACAAAACTGAAACAATCTTAAACTTAGACTAAGAATAATTAATTAAGATACAATTCAACCACTACATTCTTGTAGTGGTTGAATTAAGCATTTTATAATTACGATGGTAATTGAATTAAAGTTCCATCAGCTTTTCTACTGAATTTGTTTAAATAGTTCCATGACATTTCAGCATAATATGGATTTGGATTACTGTGCCACATTTCATTAACTGTACACATCATCATATAATCTGTCTTTTGTAAATTATCATTACTATACCATTCACCAGTATTAATTTTATAACCGTACTTTTCAAGAGTTTGGCTATTTTTAAGAGGAGAGCCGAATGTATAATTAGCATCAAAAGTTGTTAAAGATATATTATTCATTTTCTTAAGTGTGTTGAAAAAAGACTCGTATTCAGTACGTAGTTGAGGTTTGGAATTACTATCTGCCTTTAAAAAATTAACACCATCATCTGTTCCAACTCCAAATGTTATCGGAAGACGTGTCAAATTTTGTGACACTCTTTTTTGAATGCTTGAAACAGTATCAGCGTTTAATGAAGGCCCACCTGCAACTACATCTATTCCTGAAAAAATTTCAGGATGTAATAGGCCCATATCAGCAGTCATTGTTGCACCAAGTGATATTCCTGACATATATATTTTTTGAGTATCGATTGAATAATGTTTTTCTACATCATTAATTAATTTAAGGAGAAATCCTTCATCATTATAAGAAGTTGATTTAGAATTTGGTTCACTCCAAAATCCAGGTGTAGTTGCAGAAGGAATAACAGTTATAAAATTTGCCTTTGCTCCCACATATGGAAAACCTAAGCCTTCAGCTTGTTCTATATTGTTACCTGCAGCGTGTAACACCATAACCATAGGTACCCTTGCAGATGGATGATCTTGTACATATTTGGGAATATATTCGTTCCAGTCATGAAGAATATTGTTATTATCACCTAGTGCTTCGTCTCTATGTTCAATAACAATAAGCTGATCGTCCATAATGTTTTTCCAAGCTTCCTGTAGTGCGGCATATACTTCTTTATTGGTTGAAGGCTGAGGTAATTCACTAGGGTTAGAAATACCAATTAATTTTTCATTATAGGATTTTGCAGCTAAGGCATTATCATTAAAGGTATTATTCATTGATTCATATCTTGCTATTCTTACAGGATTTTTCATGCCCATAATTTGGTTGTTTAACAAGTAGGCTGTAGTATCGGATGTGTATTCGCACCCATCAAAGCACATATAAAAATTTGCTTTAGTTATTTTACTGTCTTTCATTGTAACCTGCAGCCTGTAAGAAATAAGATCATTATCTGAATCGGTAACTCCTAAATAAGTGGCATCTTTTAAAGATGATGGCTTTTCTTGTGAGGTTTCCAGATTAATTGAAGTAGTTTGTTCCACTGCAAACACATTGCTTGGTATGATAAAGAATATAGAAATAGCAGTTACACATGCTAAGACCATATTAAATGACTTAATAATTTTTCTTTTCATAAAAACAAATCCCCCTATCAATATTGTTTGGTGTTTTTAAAGTTCTGAAAATATATTTTCATCAGGCTATATGTACATACTAATCCTAATAAGGTTTCCAATAAATACAATACTTTCCAAAAGTACACTTTTAATATCCAAATGTCAGTTACAATGGTTAAAAGTTTAGCTAATAATAATGCTGTTTAAAAATATAACATATTGTATTGATAAAATATGTTATAATTAACGCATTATGATAAATTATTACAAAATGTGGTGGAGACGATGGATATATTAGAAGATAGACAATAAATTTAAATATAGGAGGAATTTTTGATTGAAAAATAAGTTGTTTATAATAGAAGGATTACCTTGCACTGGTAAAAGTACTACAGGTAGATTTGTATCAGATTTTCTTTTAAAACAAGGACATGCTGCTTTATACTATGATGAGAGTGCTTTAGAACATCCTGCTGACTATGAATTTCATGCATTTATGACAAGTGATGATTTACAGATATTGAGTGATAACGAATTACAGCAAGTCAAGAACATTGGAGTCAAGGAAAATTCAGGTTTAGTTATACCACTTTTCAAGCTAAATAAGGAGTTATTTGATAAAATAATTCCTTTTAAAATATATGATTGTCTACCATGGGAAAGAGAAAAAACAGTAATGCTAAATCATTGGGCCGAATTTGCAAAACAGGCATATATAGAAGATAGAATTTATGTTTTTAATTGTTGCTTTTTACAGAATCCATTATGTGAAATGATGATGAGATTTAATTACCCTTATGAGGATATTCAAAAATATGTAATAAATATTTTTGAATATATCAAGACTTTAAATCCTGTTGTGATTTATTTACAAAATTCTAAAGTCAAAGAAAGAATTTCTGAAATTGCTATAGAACGAGACGATGAATGGCTGAAAAGTGTTATTGATTATCATACTTTACAAGGTTATGGTAAAGCAAATTGTTTTGAGGGATTTGATGGATATATTTCATGCCTTGAAGAAAGACAAAAAATAGAATTAAAAATTCTAGAGCAACTACATATTGATACAAGAAATAAATAACTATATTCAAGAACAAATACAAAAAGGGTGGAAGATATGCTTGAAAGTTATGAGTGCTAAAAATAACGAAGTATTTTATAAAAAATTGGATTTGAAAAAAGACCATCTGAACATGATGGTTCTGGAATTATAATGATGGTGTAATGTCAGTATAGTTTTTGAATATAATTTTTATAAGTAAAGAAATACTATATTCTCTAAAAATCGAACAATACTGAAGTTACAAGATGTGTTATAATTTGTATGTAATGGAAAAATAGATATGGGAATAAAAATGGAATTGAGGCTAATGTAAGATGAAAAAGTTAAAATTGATAGCAAGTTCATTACTAGTAATGTCAGTATTAACATTGAATTCAGTTGGAGTAAATGCAAAGTGGAAACAAGATTCTAACGGTTGGTGGAATACAGAGGGAAATTCATGGACAGTAGGATGGAAAGAAATTGATGGTAAGTGGTATTATTTCAATTCTGATGGCTATATGGCACACGATACAACTATAGATGGATATAATATAGGTTCTGATGGAGCATGGATTCAAAGTACACAAAATGTTTCAGCAGATTCTGAAAAAGATGAAAAAACAGCAGAGAACTATCTTGTAGATCAAGGATATAAAATTATTACTCGCAGAGGAAAAACAAGTGAGTACATTCTGGAGAAAAATATGCTGTGGGGATCAATTGGAGATTATGCAGAAGTATGGGGAGTGCAGAGAGTAGAACCTGATAAGTATTTTGGAAAACAAATTGCAGGATATAATTTTATAGTTAAAAATCATCCTTTAGAAAAGATTTATAATGTTAACACTAATGTTTATGTTCTGATTTCTGATGGTCAAGTTATTGGAGGAGCATCATTTCCAGATGGAGATTTTGATGGAGGATGTTATTCATTAGATGGGAAAACATTAGAAGAGATAACAGGGTTAAGTTATGAGCAATGGTGTGATAATTGGAAGAAGAAATATGCTTTTTAATAGTCCTTCTTAAAGGAGTGTTTTTGATCATCTAATAGAGATAGATTACAAAGGAGGCTTAAACTTGAACATAAGGAATAAATTTGTACTTGGTATATGTATAATATTTTTAATTAGCACTATTAACGGCTGCGGGTCAAGTAATAATAAAAAAGATATATATAGCAGTATGTATAATGATAATGAAAAAATTGCACAAGAAGCTGAAGATCACACCCATACAACATATAATATTAGCAATAATTCCGATAATAACATAGAATTTCAATATGGTGGCTTTTCTGGTGTTGATACAGTTTGGATTCTAAAATCAACAGATAATGAGGAAATTACATTAGATTATGATTCAAAAGTTAACAGTGGTGATTTTAAGGCGATTTTGGTTAATCCAGAAAAGAAAATAGAAAATATATTAGAAGGAACAGACCAAGGAAACAAAACAATAAAGTTAACAAAAGGAGAGTATAGATTTAAGCTTGTAGGAAGCAATGCTAATGGAAAAATAAAACTTTCAATTACTCAAAATAATAATGTTGATATAAAAAGGATATTAAAATAAATAACAAATTAACTAAGGGTTATTGCTTGAGGAGGGCAATAACCCTTAGTTAATTCAAATAGAGTAATAAGTAATCTGAAGACTACTTATGTTTCAAAGAATCTAATAACATTTCAATTGTGAATTTAATAAAATCTTCCTTGTCTAAACCAAAATAATTTGTATAGGTGCTACCTGATAAAGAAAGCATTTGAAAAAATCCTGTAGCAACAAAAATTGAAGAAAAGGCAAGTGTAGATATTTCTAAATCAGAACGAATGCTTCCATCTGTTTTCCCTTCATAAAACATCTTAGTTAGTTCTTCAAATAAGCTTTTATCAAAATCTGTGAATTTCTCACGATAAGGGATGTTCATACCTTCAGAATTTGATTTTATAACTCCGCATGCATTTGTTAATTGCAGCAGTTTTGGAAAATTGCAAAAATAATCATAATAGGCATAGTAAGACAAACGTATTTTTTCAAAGCCTGTATTTCCTTTTTGACTTTCATTTTTTATCATGTCAAAAAGACGTTTATAACCTCTTAATGCAACAGCAAAGAACAAGTCTTCTTTACACGTGAAATACCTGTAAATTGTCCTTTTAGTAAATTCACATTCTTTAGATAAATTGTCCATAGATACCTTTTCAAATCCATGGTCGCAAAATAATTTTTCAGCCTTAGAAACAATAGCTTCTTCTCTCTCAAACTGTTCACGCTCTCGTTTTGTTAATTCCTCCAAAAAACATCTCTCCCATCTATTGACAAAGAAATTGGCAATAAGTATACTGTTGGTATACTTGTATACTAACAGTATACCAAAATGAAGAGATTTTATCAAGTCATTAAAAATAATGGAAGAAGTAAAAAAGGGGTGTTGAAATATGAAATCAGTTATAATTTATTATTTTTCAGGTACAGGAAATACGGAACTTGTTGCTAATATGATTAAAGAAAGATTTGTGAATTATAAATATAAGGTTAGTCTTCTAAGGATTGAAGATGTTCTAAAGAAAAATCTTAAAATAGAAATTGAAAGCTATGATCTAGTTGGAATTGGATGCCAAGTTATTGGATTTGGAGTTCCCAATATAGTACATGATTTTATTAAGTGTCTTCCTAAGGCACAAAACAAAAAGGTATTTCTTTTTAGAACTTCAGGAGGTATAGCACCGATTAATTATAATGCTTCAAAACCAATAATAAGAAAGCTTTCAAGAAAAGGATATGAAGTGTTTTATGAGAGGTTATTCTCCATAAGCAGCAACTGGATAAATAAATTTGATGATATAATAATAAGGAAGCTTTATGAAGCAACAACTAAGAAGGTGGCTATCATGTGCAGAGAAGTTATAAGCGGTGAAAGACGAATACTCAAAACAGGAATTGGACTTAAGGTGCTTATGGAAATGGTTATGTTTATAACTTCATGGATATTCCCTTTAATTGGAAAGGATTTGAAGGCTAATAAAGCATGTTCTCATTGTGGACTGTGCATAAGGAATTGTCCTGCTGGAAATATATATGATAGTAATGGAAGAATTAAGTTTAAGTTTTCTTGCAACGGTTGTATGAGATGTGTATATTCCTGCCCCAAATCAGCCATTAATTATAGGATTTTTACTTTTTTCCCTGTATCAGGTGGATATAACTTGGAAAAAATTCTTAAACAACTGCCTGATGAGAGTAGAATAAATGATAAAAAAGTTCCTCGATTTTTTAATGATTATATTAGAGATGATAATATGTAATCAAGATATGAATTAACATTAAAAAAACATGATATAATTAAATGATAAGATTATTTGAGGATAGTGACACGGAGAAAATTATGAAATTAAATATTGCAGTATTAATTATTGGTTCCATAATATTTTTAATATCCTTTCTTAAGGGAGTTTTTTTATAATAAAGAAACCACAAGCTATGATTAATAAAAAATTACATAAAACAGAAAAGCTATATGAAATAATAAATACTAATGAATATTTAAGTAATTTAGGAAAATCAAATTTATATTCATCTATTGTCCTATATATAGGTTTGATAGTTGCATTTTATGCTGATATGTATAAATATCAAGTTGCTATTTATATTTACATAGTATTTTATTTTACCTATTTCTTTTTGGTCAGAAGCAAGTTTGATAAAAAGATAGCGAAATGTTTAATTCGTAAGGATACTAAAGCTAGAAATAAATAGATTAGACTAGAAAAAGTGAGCTGTTAAGAGAATAAATTTTGTATTTAGTTGCAACCTAATACTAGTATATATTATTTAAAGTAAAGTTGAGGGTTAAAATGAAAATATTAAGACAAACAATTAAGTCAATTTTGGTTATATTAATAATTTTTACAGTAATGATTAATACTCAAAGCAAAACATTTTCTAGCCCTAATAATGGGAAACCAATTAACGTTGGAGTAATATTATTTAGTTTAGAAAACTCTACTATTAGGCAGCTTAAACAAGAATTAGAAAACCTTCAAAAAGAACAGAAAATTAAAGTGTCTGTCTTTGATGCCAAAGATAATGTGAGTATACAAAGTGAAATATTAGATCCGTTACTTAAAAGCAAACCAGATCTGATTATATCCATGATAGCAGATCCAAGAGAATATTCTGTAAGAAATTTTATTATGCAAGTTAAATCTCGAAATATTCCTTTAATACTGTTTGATGTCGATCCAGAAGTAGTAAAAAAGGTTTTAAAAGATTGTAACAAAGTTGCTTTTGTATTGCCTGATTCTAAAAAGGCCGGTGAGGCTCAAGGTGAAATTATCACAGTATTATAGACAAAAATGGCGATGGAATTTTACAATATGTTCTTGTAGGCGGTCCAAAGAGTGATATAATAGCAAATCAAAGAACACAAGGAGTTATTTCAACAATTGAGAATTCTGGAATAAAAGCGGAAAAACTTCAATCGGTAGTTACTAATTGGACTAGAGAAGTAGCTAAAAGCGGTGTTGAAAATATATTCCTAAAATATGATGATAAAATTGAGGCGATAATTGCCAATGACGATGACTTGGCAATAGGCTCTATTGAAGCACTTCAAAAGTATGGATATAACATAGGCAATAGCTCGAAATTTATACCGGTTTTTGGAGTTAATGGGACTCCTGAAGCCAAAGAATTAATTGATAAAGGAATTATGTCTGGTACTGTTATTGAAGATCTTAAAGAGTTAGCTGAGACATTTTATACGGTTGGACTAAACCTCATTAATAATGTAAATCCTATAGAAAATACAAATTCAATATTAGAAAATGGTGAAATTATAAGTTTACAAAATCCAGAGAAATACATAAAGAGGGTTGAAGCTAAATAACTATTTCGAATTTATGTAAAGTGTCTGCACAGACAATAGTGAATAAAGTAAAATAACAGTTTAGTAATAAATTTCTTACATTGTGCAATAACGGCAAATATAAGAACAGTAGCTAGAAATAATCCAGCTACTGTTTTATTTTATGAAAAGAATATATCACCATCACTAACTACCACTATTGTGTAATTAGGCTTTAAGGGAGTTAAATGGTATGTGCCTGTAGTCTTATAGATTGAAGTGACATAAAGTTATGATCGTAAATAGTCAAATATGAACTTTTATATATAGAGACATTTTCAATTTATGTTATAATTGATTCAGAATAGTAAATTAAGGCTTACAAATCTCAGATTTGAAGTTGTTGCACTAAAGTTAATTTTTAAGAATTAAGTATGCTTTATAATATATTCGAATTATGGGGTGGAGAATAGTGGTATTAGGATTTTTCTTAATAATGGTGTTTTTATTTTTTTTAGCATTATTCTTTATAATGCTGAATGTAGTATTTATAATTATCTGGACAATAAAAAAGCGTATGGGAAAGACTCCTAAAAAACGCTATATTATTATTCCAATAATTTTTCTAATCATAAGCATTTTAGTAGAGTTGGTTCCTATTGGTTGGGTCACTATGGTGCGTTCAGGAAACAAAAGTATATCTAAAAATGTTATTATAGTGCAATCAGGAAAAATTGGATATTGGGGACTTAAAGCAAATAGCGATGCTACAAATGAATATTTTGAAATGGATGGTGTTACCTATGTTCACGTATTAGATGCAGATTCATCGCATACGTGGAAACTTGGGAAACCAGTTGCTAATATTAAGTATAAGTCTAGCGAAGAGGCATTTAACAAAATATTAACATTAATATTTGGGCGTAATGATATTTCAACATTATATCAAGTTATTAATGTTGAAGGGTTTGAGTTATATAGTACAGGAGGAAGTATAATCTATTGTCCTGAAAATCAGAAAAATACGGTTTTAACATATTATAATGGGGAATAACCTTGTTAAGCTATTAAAATTGTAAAAATTATAATACTAGTATGTATTAATTGCTGTAGTAGTAAAAACAAATAGTAATTTTAAATATTACATTATTCATAAAATAGAAATTCAAACAGCAAGAGAGAAGATGGTTTTGCTTTTTACACAAAACTATCTTCTCTCCTTTTAATTTTTCATAGAAGTTATTTTACGATTACTGATGCTGCAACTTTTCTCTCTTGATTTTTATCTGAAGGTGTATTAATGACTTCATCATTATAATATATTGTTGTTGACTTACCACCACCTAAACTAATACTTTTACATTAATATTAAAATGTTTTATGGCTTCAATGATTTGATTAGCATCTTTTGCTGAATTAAGCCCTTGTTTTAAGAAAAAAATAAATAAAATCCAAACAGAAAATGAAATGTCTAAAATACAACAACTGACAGGTAACTTTTATGTAGAGATGAACACTCTTAAAAATCACTAGAAAAAACTGGAAAAAGTAAAGTTTATAGCCTGCAGCGCTTGTATGACTTGCCTAAGGCTGTTTTTATAGGTGAAAATACTGTATCATAAGTAATATATAATAATCAATAGTTAGTAGGATATAACAATTTTGACTACTATAGTAAGTTATTTTCACATTTTTCCTCATGAACTTTTTTTCTTTCTTCGTTAATAATTTGGACTGCATCAGGAGAGGTATACTTGTCTATTTTTGAACGAATAAGGCCTAAGTTTTCATTGAGTTCATTTATTTGGTTTAAAATTACTTCTTGATGTTTTAAAAGTAATTCCTTTCGTGAATCTATGGTGCTAGTACCTTCCATGCAGAAATCAATATACTTTCTTATATCCTTAAGCTGCATGCCAGTATTCTTTAGACAACAAATTGTTCTAAATAGACTCACGTCTGATTCAGTAAAAACTCTGTTTCCTGATTTATTTCTCATGACAAATGGTAGAAGTCCTTCTTTGTCATAAAAACGAATTGTATATATAGAAATTCCAAACATTTTTGATATATCTTTTATTGTGTAAGTCAATTTTAAAATCCCCTTTGAAATTTATTAAACGTTATTAAAAAAAGCTTGACCTAGAGATATCTCTAGGTATTAACATGAGTATAAATCATAGGAAATTAAATTTCAAGTGACTTATATCTTCTTGGACTAACATTAAAATTGATGATTGGGGAAATACTATCTTTGAAATATAAGTAGCAGTATAAATAATGAGATATTAATTTCTAAATGATTAATAAATATTTAAAGGAGAGGTTTTGAATGAATCAAAATAGTAAAATTGCATTAGTTACAGGTGGAAGTCGTGGAATCGGCAGAGATTCTGCAATATCATTAGCTAAAAAGGGGATAGATGTAATTATCACTTACAATAATCAAAGAGAAAAAGCAGATGAAGTTGTAAAAGAAATTGAAGCAAATGGTGGTAAAGCTGCTGCTATTC
>NZ_LZZL01000058.1:0-40026 GCF_002006495.1 Clostridium sp. BL-8 | reverse complement strand
TTTTAGCAGCTTCCACAAGTCCATAAACGGATGTTCCTTCTGAATCTGTTCCAGCGATTTCTCTTATCTTAGAAATAGAAAGTTTTAATCCATATTTTCTTGCAATAGTAGCAATGCACGCTGGACCACAATCTTGTATATCATGTTGTTTTATACAATAATATTTTTTCATTATATCCATGTTTATCCTGCCTTCCCAAATAATCATATTATATAATTGTCAGCTTTTACATAAAGTTGCTTACTATTAATATAATAATTTATACAATTAAATTAACTGGATAATTCCATTAGAAAAAGCTGACTCTTAATAGAGACAGCTTTCTCCAAATATTCCTTGCACCAAAATTATCTATTGCAATACTTACATCTCATAGTTGTATGTCTATCAAAAATCATTAAAAAATTCTTACCTTTGAGATATACCACGAATTAAAGTCAATTGTCTAACACATATCCTTGTATTTTATAGCTTTGGTTAGCAAGCTCACTATAACTTTACAATCAAGTTTTCTTTTTGCTCTTAACTAAAAACTTTCAGAAACCACAGGTAAAACCCGTGGTATTCCTAATACAAGAATATTATAAAATTAACTATTAATATCCCAACCTATTGCAACAACAATATCGTCTGTGTGTCTCTCAATATAATTAAACTTTCTCAAAGCTGCCTCTTTACTATCATATGTGAATGTTTCACGTGTAGTTTCATCATATACAATGTACTCCTGTCCACCTTTTAAATTCATTTGTTCTTTAATTGTTAATTCTACCATATTAATACCACCCTTCTATTAATTTATAATTCAAATATTATCATTAATTCATAATTATGTAAATAAATTTCACTCTAAACATACAAAATTATGCATAAAAAGAAAATATATTATATCAATTCTTACCTTTTTCAAAAATTACTTTTATACCATTAATCATGCATTTTATGATAGTAATATTGACTTTTCATCAAACATGTGTATATTGTATTTTCATTATTAGTTTCAGTATTACAAAACATTATTTTGATAATATTTTATTTTCTGTGATTAAAATCAAAATAATTAATATCTAAAATCAATATATTTTAACAGAACTATATATACCCATTTACAACTAGAATTTAAAATTAACTCTAAAATCATTGTTAATTTATTTAACACAAACTTTCTCTGACCCCGTATAGTAGCAATATAAAAATAAAAATTTTACATATAGACTCCCTCAGTATTAAATTTTAAAACCCAGTAGTATGATATGCTCCCTTTATAATAGACAGTTAAAATAAAAAAACTGTTTCTATAAAGGGGGTATTTTATTTTGGGTAGAACGTCAAAAGTATCATCTGAAATTAAAGTTAAAGTTGTTCAAGAGTATTTAGTAGGTTTAAAAACTATGTCTCAGATAACCTATGAATTAGATATAAACTATAGCACCATTCAAGAATGGGTGCGCAAGTACAAACTATTTGGAATTAAAGGGTTACTTATTGAAAGAATAAACACTAAATATTCTGATGAAATAAAAACTAGAGCAATAAATGATTTCCGCAATGCAAATGGATCATTAAGAGACATTTGTATTCGGTATAATATTTCATCTCACAGCATTCTTAGAAAATGGATAAAGCAGAATACTTGTGATACTATAAATTCATATTATAGTGTCAAAGGGGCTGCTGCTATGAACAAAGGTAGAAAAACTACATATGAAGAACGAATGGAAATTGTATCATTTTGTATTGCTAACGCGGACGATTATAAATTGGCTGCTGATAAATTTAATGTATCGTACCAGCAAGTTTATTCATAGATTAAAAAATATAGAGAAAATGGCTATTCCGCTCTTGTCGATAGACGAGGACAACATAAAACACTTGAGGAATTAGATGAATCAGAAAGATATTCTTTAGAATTAAAATTATTAAAAGCTGAAAACAGAAAGCTAAAGATGGAGAATGATTTCCTAAGAAAATTAGAGGAAATAGAAAGGAGGTAGATAAATCAAGTGTAAAGCAGGAATCTAAATATATGACAACACAAGAATTAAGCAAGCTAGGATATTCTATTTCAGAATTATGTAGATGTGCAAATATTGCACGTTCATCTTATTATAAATGGCTAAATAATTCGAAAACTTCTCGAATGAAAGAAAATTCAATTATTAAGACAGAAATTATAAATATTTATAATGAAGTAAAAGGTATCTATGGTTATAGAAGAATAACATTAAACTTAAATAAAAGGTTTAATTCAAACTATAACTACAAACGTATTTATAGACTTATGAAATCTATGAATCTCAAATCCGTCATTCGTAAGAAGCGAAAAAAGTATATTAAAAGTACACCTCAAATTACAGCTAACAATAAGTTAAACAGAGAATTTAATTCAAATAATCCCAATTGTAAGTGGTTAACAGATGTAACAGAATTTAAAATTACAAATGGAAAAAAGGCATATTTAAGTGCAATTTTAGATTTATATGACAATAGTATTGTTTCGTATGTATTGGGTACCTCAAATAATAATCAGTTAGTTTTTGATACATTAGATAAAGCTATCGCTTCTAATCCGGAAGCGAAGCCATTATTTCATAGTGATCGAGGATTTCAATATACTAATAAAATATTTAAAGATAAATTAAACAAAATAAAAGCGACTCAAAGTATGTCAAGAATTGGGCGTTGTATCGATAATGGTCCAATGGAAGGATTTTGGGGTATATTAAAGTCTGAGATGTATTACCTAAATAAATTTCACACATATGAAAGTCTTGAACAAGCTATTTATGAATATATAGAATTTTATAATACAAAAAGATTACAGAAAAAATTAAAAGGCATGGCTCCAATTGAATATCGGAATCATACCTTAACAGCATAATTTTTTATTATTTACCCTGTCTACTTGACAGGGAGCAGTTCACTAAGCAACCTCTTCTTACTGCTGGGTTTTAAAATTTAATATTATAATAAGTATTTAGTAAATCTTTATATAAATGTCTATATCTTTAAATTTCCCAAAATCTTTTTTGATCACAACGTTATATATCAAATCATCTATAATTTTATATACAATCTTACAATTAATCCCTTTTTACATCTTCCTATAGGCATACATTTTCTATACCGTACTAAAATTTACACATCTAATCACTTACATATACATCCAGACAAAGAAATCGCATATTCATATATATAAGTTTATGTTGTACTTAATTTATAATACGTGATAACACTTCTATAAAACCTTTGATAAAAAGTCTATTGTACGTGAATTTTGGGGATTTTTGAATACTTCTTCCGGAGTTCCTGATTCTATTATTTTTCCGCCATCCATAAACAGTATTCTATCTCCAACTTCTCTTGCAAAGCCCATTTCATGTGTAACTATTACCATTGTCATACCTTCTTTTGCAAGATCCTTCATTACATTTAAAACTTCACCTACCATTTCAGGATCTAACGCTGATGTTGGTTCATCAAATAACATAACATCTGGCTGCATTGCAAGTGCTCTAGCTATTGCAATTCTTTGTTTTTGTCCTCCTGATAGTGAAGCTGGGTATGCATCGATTTTATCTATTAAACCTACTTTTTCTAATAAAGAAACTGCTATTTTCCTAGCTTCTTCTTTTGATAAGCCTTTTACTTTAATTGGAGCTAAACAAATATTTTCACATACAGTCTTGTGTGGAAATAAATTAAAGTGTTGAAATACCATTCCCATCTTTTCTCTTACTTTATCTATGTTAGTAGTTTTAGCTGTTATATCTTTATCTTCAAAAGTAATTTGACCTGATGTAGGAGTCTCCAACAAATTAATACATCTTAGAAATGTACTTTTTCCTGAACCTGATGGCCCAATAACAACTACAACTTCACCTTTACTAATATGTTCATCTATACCTCTTAAAACTTCATTTTTACCAAAGCTTTTATATAAATTCTTAACGTATATCACTTGCCTTCATTCTCCTCTCAACAATTCCTAGAATTCTTGTTAAAGTAAATGTTATGACAAAATAAATCATTGCCGCAACTATTACTGGTTCCAATCCTAATGCTATACTTCCTCTTACAGTATTGGCATTATACATTAGTTCTGCTACTCCAATAACAGAAACCATTGATGAATCTTTAATTATAGCAATAAATTCATTTCCTAGTGCCGGTAATATATTTTTAAAAGCTTGTGGGATTATTATATATAACATAGCTCGTCTTCCGTTCATCCCAAGGCTCCTTGCTGCTTCCATTTGACCTTTATCTACAGCTTCTATTCCCGCTCTTATTATTTCTGCTACATATGCTGCTGAATTTAAGAATAAAGCAATCGCTGCTACTATCATATCTGGAATATTAATTCCTAATAGTGATGGCACACCTATATAAATTATATATATCTGTACTAAAAGAGGTGTTCCTCTGACAAATTCTATATAAACACTTGCAATAAATTTTATTGGATTTCCATCCACCAAAAATTTTATAAATGGATTATTACTTTCTTTACAGTCAATTCCAAATTGATTTAATACAAATCTTATTGGTCTAATATTTGTGCGCCTTAATAAGGTTAATAAAAGTCCTAATATTGTCCCAATAAATACTGCAAAAAATGATAATATTATTGTTACCACAGCACCTCTTAAAAAATAATCTTGATACTTATGCAAAAACGAAAAATTCAAACTCTTGCCTCCTAATTCTTTTAATGTGTTTTCAACTTAATAAGTGCCAATATAGCAATTATAACTTTTTAAGTATAATTGCTAATTGGCATCTTAATTTTTATTCAAATTCATAATATATACTGCAAATAATTTTCTGCATTCTATATTATGTTTACTTAGCCTGTAAGCATCACAAATGTAATTTTTATTGCAATATATATATTATCATTCATTATTCAACTAAACTAGCTGCATTTGCTGCAAAATCATCAATTTTCTTTTCATCTTTTAATCTTTGTATAGTTTTATTTACACTACTTACTAATTCAGGTGAATTCTTTGGCATTGCAATAGCATATCCACCTTCATCATCTTTAAAGTTTATAGATGATACTGCTAAATCATCATTTTTCTTCGCATTAAATTCAGCTATTGGACTCTCTAATAGAACAGCATCTACTTTATTATTTTTTAAATCTAGCATTAAATCAGTTACTTTTGTTAGTGATTTGATGTTTGCTGCATCGAATTTATCTTTTGCCAAATCTTCTTGTACTGAACTCTTTTGTACACCAATTCTTAAATTTTTCAAGTCATCTTCAGACTTAATTTTATCTGCGTCAGCTTTTCTAGTAATATATGTTTGGGTTACTTCATAATAAATATCTGAGAAATCAGCATTTTCTTTTCTTTCTGGCTTTGGTGTCATTCCTGAAAATACCATATCTACCTTATTTGCTTGAAGTGCCACAAGCAATCCATCAAAGTCCATATCTTTTACTTCAAGCTCTACTCCTAAATCTTTTGCGACTTCTTTTGCTATATCAATATCTATCCCAACAATCTCATCTTTGCCATCTTTATTTGTATGAAATTCATAAGGTGGAAAATCAGCACTTGTTCCTATCACAAGTTTTCCTTTTGCTTTTATTGCATCTAATGATGAAGTGCTAGATGCAGCACCATCTTTTTTTGTACTACTAGTACTTCCGCATCCTATCATACTTATTGCTATAGTAGACACAGCTAGAACCGCTGCTATTTTCTTTATTATTCCTTTTTTCATAAATAAATACCTCCACAAATTATTTCCTTCTTTAACCGATAGCATAATTATACACAGTTTGTTATATTTATTCAATAGTTATACAGCAAAAAATTTAATTTTTATAAAATAAAATTTAATTTTCCCTATATATTATATATATTTTCATATTATTTATGTATCGTCGATAGCTTTACATATACTTAATTTAGGGGCTTTTACTTATTTAAATTTTTTCACTGGCATTCTTCTATATTTTATAATTAATTACTATAGCCTTTTAGTAACTCTTATAAGCATCTTAAGAAAACGCTGGAAATCATACACAATTAGCGTTACAATTATGCATATTATAAATTCAAGATCAAGAATTTTTATACTTTTCTAAATATTAAAAGATGGTTGTAGCTGCACGCCTCAATCACCTTATAAATCAATATATATGTTAAAGTTATTTTTCTCCATCCATATCCACGGATTTACCTTAATAATAAGCTTCTTAAATATATTTTTATTATTTCAGTATATATAAAATAATTCTCCATACTTACTAAACTTTTGTGTACACTATACCAGAAGTCACATGCATTTTTGTGAAACAGGCATTTGAAATTAAGCTGATGAAAGTCCTTAAGTAGAGAACCAAAATCTATGATTTTGTGTGAATCAGTTAAGCAGACATCTCAAATCTGTGATTTGATGATGGTCGCTTACTCTGTGAGCACTCAGCGAACGAACGTGAGTCTAGTTTCCTCTAAAGCTTGTTCCATTTACTGCTTGTCACGGACTTGTTCCGGGAGCATGCAAAAATGGATACATGCTCACATTTTGAACTTTCCAGCGAAAATTTCATAAGTCCTGTGAAATAAAAATGTATGTGATTTCGGTAAGTTACCACATAAGTCTAGTTCAAAGAAGAAACCTTTTTTATTTTGAATACTTAATTAAAGATAATCTGTGAAGTGCTCTCGTACATATAATGTATTTAACTAAAGGTTGAACTTCCTCTTCTTCTATAAATATTACCCCGTCAAATTCCAATCCTTTTGCTAAATAAGCTGGTATAAGTACCTTTCCGCCTTTATAAATGATGTCCTCATTATCAAGGTTTTGTAACTGTACCTTTTCTTTAATTAGACCCGCAAATGTATTTAATTCTTTTTTACCTTTGAAGATTACTGCTATATTTTCATAACCCTCTTCTTCGTAGTCCTCTATTATAGAAACAATAGTATTCACAAACTCTTCATCATTTGAAACTTCTTCTTCAATAACAGGCTCTCCTCTTCTAACTAGGGGAACAATTTTATCTTCATCTAGGAATTTATTTGAATACTCCATTATTTCCTGAGTTGATCTATAACTCTTATTCAAATCATAGCTTTTGACTTCAACATTAGAATCTTTAAAAACATCATCTAAATGAAGCATTGCCACATCTTCGTCAGTTTTTATTAACCTTTGATTAGAGTCTCCAACTATTGTATAGCTAATACAGCCTGTTATTTCTTTAATTATTTCAAATTGTATAAAGCTGTAATCCTGTGCCTCATCAATTACAATATGTTTTATTTCATCCTTTACCTTCAATCCTTTTAATTTAACCATTAAATATAAAATTCCTGCCAAATCCATGTATCCTAATTTGTCTTGATTTTCTTCTGATGCATAACTATCTAAAGCTTCTAAGCCTTTGCCTTCTCTTCCCTCATTTATGACTTTCTTATAGATATCCATAATTGTTTCATGGTTAATCCAAGAATCTAATTCATCACGAGACTTCATAACTTCTCTTATAATTTCTCTTATTTTAATTTTCTTTAAATATTCTAAGTGATTTTTTTCTGTCTTTAATTCCTCTTCAGACAAACTATTTATCTTTTCTTTAAACTCCGCATTAAGCTTATAGAATTCTTCATCTCTTTTATCCTTAATTTTTGATGTGAGTATCCTCTTTATCTTTTCACTTCTTCTAAATAAAGGCATATCTTTATAATATACATCAAATAATTCAATTATTTCTTTAACTGAAACAATTTCTATACCTTTGAATTTAACTGCTTCTATTTTAAAATACTCTTTATTTAAAGCTTCTATACTTAAATCCAATAAGTTTACAAACTCTTTAGAACTTTTGTATTTATATTCTTCTAAAGCTGCTTGATTTCCACTCATAGCATCTTCAATATAACTTCCAAAGCTCTTTATATCTTCATGTTTTAATCCAAGCTCCTTTAACGCAAAATTCTCAAAAGTAGTCTGCTTTATATTACTCTCACCAAGTGTTGGCAGTACTTGAGCTATATAATCCATGAAAATATCATTAGGTCCAAAAATCAATACCTTATCGCCAAACTGCTTTCTAAAATTGTAAAGTAAATAAGAGATTCTATGAAGCGCAATAGTTGTCTTTCCTGATCCTGCAACACCATTTACAACAATTACTTTATTCCTATCTTCTCTTATTATCTCATCCTGCTCCTTTTGGATAGTCATAACTATATCCTTAAGTTTCTCAGAAGAATTTTCAGTTAAGACCATTTGTAGTATTTCATCTTTAACATCTATAGCTGAATCAAATATGCCCTTTAGTTCTCCTTTTTTAATTATAAGCTGTTTTCTTGATAATATATCTACATCTATTTCTCCTGATGGTGGATTATAGCTTGCTTTTCCAAGAGTTCCTTTATAAAATAGTGCTGCAATAGGTGCTCTCCAATCAACTATTAATGGTTCAAAACTCTTCTCTAGAGTCAAGCCATATCTGCCTACATAAATTTCTTCTGGTATATCCTCATCTTCTTTAAAGGTAACTTTTCCAAAGTAAGGCACTTCTTTAAGCTTAGTAAACTCCATAAGCCTTTTATCAATTGTCTTATAAGCTTCTTCTTTAACATAGTTTTCATGGTCAAAGTAATCTATAATTTGATCTTCATCATCCTTATATTCTTCAACATATTTTTTTCTAGCTTCGAGGATGTAATTTGTAACACTTTTCCTCTTTTCTAAATAATTTAATATTTCCTTATTTAATATATCTAAAATTTCATTTAGTTTATCTTCTTCTCTTAAAAAATCTACTTCTTTATTCATTATTAACACCCCGCCTTTAATTCAGTTTACAGTTCACAATTTGCAGTTAAACTTACAGTTCATGCCCTTTAGGGTACCCTGTGGGGAATTTACAGTTAAGTTTGTATTTTATAGTTACATGCTTACTGTTAAAATTCGCAAGTGATTATTAATATAACTTACTTAACTTTGCAATACTAGTTTAAGAGTTATAATTTTTCTATGCGAATTTATAATTAGAAATTACATTATACCTTTTTAAATGTTAATTGTACATTTTAATTCGTTAATTTATAAGTCTAAAATGCACAATGTGTGGTTAAAAACTAGGTTTAGTTTTACCTCCATTGTGCATTAAATTTTAATTTAAATATTTTTTAAAATTCATCTGTTTTATTATTATCTGCTTCATCAGCTTCTTTTGTAACTGAATTTTCAACTTCCTCATTATCACCTATGCTTATGTTTTCTAACATAGTTGGTTCTTCTTTTATTTCCAAAGCTTCTTCAGTTTTTCCTTCATCCTTCTTAGCATCATCATCAATAATAACATCTAAGGAATGTTTTTTAGCTCTTCTTTCTTCTAATTCCTTAACTTTCTTTTCATGCTCTGACTTTTCTTTTTCTCGTTCTTCTTTCACTTCTGGATATTTTTCATACACTAAATCAAAGAATTCTTCTCCGAATATTGTTTCTTTTTCTAAAAGTACTTCTGAAATCTTATCCAGTAAATCTCTATTATCTCTAAGAATTTGTCTAGCGTTTTTATGAGCATCTCTTATTATTCTAAGTGTTTCTTCATCTAAAACAGTTGAAGTCTCTTCACTACAATTTCTAACGGCTCTACCATCTAAATATCTATTTTGTACTGATTCCAAAGCCATCATATCAAATCTATCAGACATACCATAGATTGAAACCATACTTCTTGCCTGAGCTGTAGCTCTTTCTATATCATTTGAAGCCCCAGTAGAAACAAGATCAAACACTTCCTCTTCAGCAGATCTACCACCTAGCATTACGGTTATCTGATTAATTAACTCTTCCTTAGAAGTTAGGTACTTTTCTTCTTCCGGCAATTGCATAGTATAACCTAATGCACCCATAGTTCTAGGTACTATTGTTATTTTATGTACTGGATCTGCTCCTTTAAGCATTGCTGCAACAAGTGCATGCCCTACTTCGTGGAAAGCTACTACTTCTCTTTCCTTTGGTGATAAAATTCTATCTTTCTTTTCTTTACCTGCAATTATAACTTCAACTGCTTCTCTTAAGTCTTCTTGAAGAACAGTTTTTCTTCTTCTTCTTACGGCCCTTAAAGCACCTTCATTAATTATGTTTGCAAGATCAGCTCCTACAGCACCTGGAGTACTTTTGGCAATTTCTTTTAAGTCAACATCACTACCTAAAATTACATCTTTAGCATGAACGTGAAGTATTGCTTCTCTTCCTTTAAAATCTGGTCTGTCTACAATAACTCTTCTATCAAATCTACCTGGCCTTAATAGAGCTTTATCAAGTATTTCAGGTCTATTTGTAGCTCCTAATAGAACAACCCCTTTAGATGAATCAAATCCATCCATTTCTGAAAGCAATTGGTTTAAGGTCTGTTCTCTTTCGTCATTACTCTGCATTTGATTGTCTCTGCTTTTACCAATTGCATCAATTTCATCTATAAATATAATACATGGTGCTTTTGCGACTGCATCTTTAAATAATTCTCTAACTCTTGAAGCTCCAACTCCAACAAACATTTCAACAAAGCTTGAACCTGAAAGCGAGAAAAATGGTACTCTAGCTTCTCCTGCCACAGCTTTAGCAATAAGAGTCTTACCTGTTCCCGGAGGTCCTACAAGTAAAACACCTTTAGGCAACTTTGCTCCTATTTCAGTATACTTAGCCGGCGCATTTAGGAAATCTATTACTTCTTTTAATGATTCTTTTGCTTCTTCCTGACCTGCCACATCATCAAATGTTACTTTTATTTCACTTTCCATGTAGACCTTGGCGTTATTCTTACCGATGCCCATGACACCGCCTCCGCCGCCTCCCATTTTAGAAAATAGGAATCTCCACATGAAGAATATAAGTACCATTGGTAATATCCAAGAAAGAGCAATATTCATAATAGGACTTTCTTTAGGGTTTTTACCTGTAAAATCAATTCCTGCTGTATTTAACTTATCTATTAATGTCTGATCACCTACGTTTGCTGTGTATAAAGTTTTTCCCTTATACTCTGTATTATCTTCACTTGGTGTTATTATTAAATTATCATTAGTTATTGTAACTTTTGAAATCTCCTTATTATCTAGCATCTTTAAGAATTCATTATAAGTAATTTCTTTATTTGTAGCCTCATCTCTTGCATAGTTAAATGCCATTAAAAATGCAAAAGCTATTAAAAAATAAGTAATCGCTATAGTAAACGAATTTTTATTATTCTTCTTTTTACTGTTTTTATTATTATCTTGCATCTAATCACCTTTCCTTACGTAACTTTCTTTTCAAATTCTAGCAATATTTATCGATCAGATCACTCTTTCCACATATCTTTCATAATTTCATTCATTTCTTTTTTTCGGTTTAATGTGAAACTTTTATCTATTTCAAAATATTCATCCTTATTTATTAAAATATCTCCTTCTTCAAAATTCCCTCTAATACTATTAACAGATATTTTATACATGTCTCCATTTTCCTTTTCAACAATTGCAAATTTATCTTCTATTCTATCTATTATATACCTTTCATTCACTTAACATCCTCTTTTCATAAATATAAATTAATTCAAGATTAATTAAACCATTTTTTAATGCAAATTTCCAAAGTCTTTAAAAGGATAAAATTTAATTCTAGCTTTTCCCTGTATATCTGATGCATCTATATATGGATTAATCCACTTTCTAGCATCATATGAGTTTATTCTATTATCACCTAAAAAGAAAAATTTACCTTTAGGTACATCATAAACACCATTAAAATTTTCATTATTCTTCACATAATCTTCCTTAATATCTTCACCATTTACATTAACAATACCATTATGTATCACAATATGATCGCCTGGAAGCCCTATTGCTCTCTTTATAAGTGTTTCACCAAGTTCATCTGAGTAAAAAACAATTATATCTCCACGATTGATTTTGCTGGTATCATATATTCTAGTTACCATTAATTTATCACCAACATTTAAAGTTGGAACCATAGATTCACTTGGTATATAAACATTATATACTAAAAACTTATTTATTAAGATCGCTATTCCTATAGCTGCTATAATTGGAATTATCCATTCTCTAAAGAATCCACCTTTTGATAAAAAAGCCCCTATAATACCTTTTTTAGATGCTGTTTCCTCTTTTTTTTCACTATCTATTTCTTCTACACTGGCGGTGGTTTCTAATCTGTTTGAATCTACATCTTTTGATTCCATAATATCATCATTTTCTCTCATTAACGTTCTCCCTTAAAATTGCTTTGTTTAATCTATATTTTAACTATGTTATTTAAATATTTCAAAGTTTTTTATTGGATAATATCTCATTACAGCCTTTGCCTCTATATATGATGCATCAACATAAGGATTTTTCCAATGCCTTGAGTCATCAGAATTAGCTCTATTATCACCTAAAAAGAAATATTTGCCTTCTGGAACATCATAAACGCCACTGATATATTCATTATTCTTTACATAATCCTCTTCAAGCTTTTCTCCATTTCTAAAGACAACACCATTTTTAATTTCTATCTTGTCCCCAGGAAGCCCTATTAATCTTTTTATTAAAATATCTCCTGGAAATTCATCATTTTTAAATAATACAATCTCTCCCTCTTTTAAGTTCTGGGGATTATATACTCTTTCAACAATTAATCTATCCTTAATTTGCAGTGTAGGTATCATAGATCCACTTGTGATCCAAACACCATATCCTACGAACCTCCAAATTAGAACTGCTATAGATGCGATAATTACTATATCTATTATCCATTCTCTTATTATTGACTTTTTTTTAGTTTTCTTATCACTTAATGTTTGATTTTCTTTGTTTTCTGCCACAACATTTCCTCCAATATAATTGACAATGTACAATTGACAATTGTCAATTTTGGATGATATTCTTCATGAATATCTTTAGGATCTTCATCCTTCATTGTTAATTCTGTATTGTTAATTGTCAATTGCAATATATAGTTTTAGTATACCATATTTTACTCTTAAAAATATTTACAAGTTGTTAATTTTCAAACAATTTGTTTATATTATATTATTGCACGAATTATTTATCAAAAAACATATTTTTATCATTTGTTTTTTGTAAATTATTAAAATTATTTAAATAAAAATATGCACCAATATTTAAAATTGGTGCATACCTATTAATTTTTTTTAAACTTATACTCTTTTTTCTAATAAAATTTACTATTCAACATCATTTTTTAGTAAATCTTCATAAGATTCTCTTCTGCAGATAAGCCTTGCCGAATTGTCTTTAACCATAACAACTGCTGGTCTTGGTATTTTATTATAATTACTTGACATAGAATAACCATAAGCTCCTGTGGTCATAACAGCCAAAATATCGCCACTTTCAACTGGTGGAAGCTTAACATTTTCTAATAATATATCTCCTGATTCACAGCATTTCCCCGATATAGTTACAGTTTCATCTGCAGAACCTTGAATTCTATTTGCAACAACGCACTCATACTCAGCATTATAAAGAGCCGGTCTTATATTATCATTCATGCCCCCATCTACTGAAACATATTTTCTAACACTTGGAATTTCCTTAATTGAACCTACAGTGTACAAAGTAAGACCTGCATTCGCTACAATACTTCTCCCCGGTTCTATTGTAAGAATTGGTCTTTCTTGTCCAGTTCTTCCACAAACTTCTTCAACTTTGTTAATTATTACGCTGCAATATTCTTCCGTAGCCTTTGGTTTATCTTCTTCTGTATAATATACTCCGAAGCCTCCACCAAAATCTACTTCTTTTATTAAATATCCAAGGTTTTCCTTAGTCTTTCTTACAAGTTCTAACATTATTTCTACAGCATCTTCATATGGTTCTAATTCAAAAATTTGTGAACCAATATGGCAATGTATACCTGCAAGATTTATGTGCTCAAAACTTATTGCTTTTTTTATTGCATCCTCTATAACAGTTCCAACTGGTGCAAAACCGAATTTAGAATCGATTTGTCCTGTCTTTATATAATCATGAGTATGGGCCTCAATTCCCGGTGTTATTCTAAGGTAAATATTTTGTACTTTATTACATTCCTTAGCTGCATCATTTAGCGCTTCCATTTCATAATAATTATCAACAACGAAATTTCCTACGCCTAATTTAACACCAAGCTCAATTTCATCTAAAGTCTTATTATTCCCATGAAACATTACTCTTTCAAGTGGAAATCCAGCCTTATATGCAGTATATAATTCTCCCCCTGAAACCACATCTAAACTCATATTTTCTTCCTTTAATAATTTACACATTTGAACTGTTAAAAATGCTTTGCCGGCAAAGGCCACTCTATTGTTATTTTCTTCACATTTAAAATACTTTCTATAATCGTTACAGTATTCTCTTATTAAAGCTTCATCAAATACATATAGTGGACTTCCATACTCTTTCACTAAATCTTTAGCAAAAACGCCTCCAATTGCTAGCTGATTATCTTGTACCTTCATTGTTCCAAATAATTTCATTTGATTGCCCCCCAAAATTTAAATATTACTTATTTTGATTTCATCTCTATGTTGAAAAGAAATATACATTGATTAAGGTATTATCAAAAAAATAAAAAGTGGATCCATCTATATATTAAAGCTAGTTATTTTTTCCATATACCTAACATAATGACTTGTTATTTTTTGAATATGCCTTGCTCTTATTAAAAAACAAACGTCACAGAATATGTCTGTGACGAGTGGTAGATTATATTATTGCTGCGTGCAATATTTTTCATTAATTATCAATTTATTATACGAATAGATTTTAATAAATTTTTTGAATTTACTTTTATAAAATCTCCATCATTTCTGCTTAAATTGTTAATCGCCAAACTTTATTATTGTTGGCTGAAAAAAGCACCTTGTAGCTCAACACTTTTCGTGACAGTTACTCACATATTTTATGAGCACCCAGAAATAAATCTCTGCAATAATTTATTTCTTCGGCCATAATACCTTTCAGTATAAATCACAGTCTGCAAACTCCTTATACTTACTCTTTATTACGGCGCCTCTACCCCAGGTCATATTATTATATTAATTTCATTTAACATTCTTAAATCTATATTACTATAGCTTTTTTATCATAGTACCATAATATTAAACTATAACAAATATGATACCATAAATTCTTTTTAAAGCAACTATTTTTTTATTCTTTAGAAAATTATATTAAAATAAAATCTGCTGATAACTTTTATAATAGGCCATCTTACTAAAGTTAAATAGTATAAAAAGAATTATTTTTGCCTGCCAAATTCAATTTTATTCTTTTCTGTATTCATCCATAAGATCGCCCATAATGCTTGCTGAAGTTGGTGGTGTATAAGTGATAGCATTAGCTCCAGCTTGAATTGTTTCGTTTATTGATTCATCCGTAGGTCCACCAGTAGCTATTATAGGGAACTCCGGAAACCTATTCCTAATATTTCTAACAATACTTGCTGTCTTTCTTCCTCCTGAGACATTTAATATAGTTGCACCAGCTTCAATGCGTTTAGCAATATCTTCATCTTCTGAAATCACAGTTACTATAACTGGTATATCTATGGTTGCTCTAATTTTACTAACAATTTCGTTACTTGTAGGAGCATTTACTACTACTCCCATTGCTCCTTTAAATTCAGCATCCATAGCCAAATTTACAACTCTCTTTCCTTGGGTTATTCCACCACCAACGCCGCAAAATACTGGAACATCTGCTGCCATTACAAGGGCTTGTGTTATTAGTGGCTGAGGTGTAAATGGATATACTGCAATAATTGCATCTGCATTAGTATTTCTTATTAATGCAACATCAGTACTAAAAAGCAATGATTTTATCCTTTTCCCAAAAATCTTAATCCCTCCACAATTTCTTATAACTGAAGGAACTTCTATCACATGATTTCTTAGAGTACCTTTTATCTGTGGAACAAATTTAGTTTCTTTATTATTTGCCATAATTTCTCCTCTCCCCGTGAATTATCTATCAAACTTCTATAAATAATACATTTCACTATATAATAATTTTTTTCAATTATGCATACTTTTATGTTTTAAAGCTATATTTATGAGAATTAATAATCTAAATATTTCTTTTTATCACCACCTTTAAATTAATATCCACTTTTTTATCCACATTATCCACAGTTTTTTTCCACAAATGTGTGGATATTGTTTATAACTATAATATTATAAATTTTTTTAAAGTAAATTTGCTAGAAAAACTTTTCTACAAATTAATATCAATATATTCAAATATCATCATTTTTCATTAAAAACTTAAATTATAACAATATAAACTTTACTTCTAATTTATAACTTGACCTAGGTTATCCACAGCTCTCACACAGTTATTAACACTATGAACAACCCTTGTACATTACTAGCTTTGCCTAACCTTTTCACTATATAAATTTACAATTTATCCACAATATTATTCACAAATTATACTATCTATATCCAAAATTCAGTTTATTGTAGATATTTTAAATCTACTTGTACATTAATAGACTATTATAGAAGAACTTAATAATTTCTTAATTCTTTGTTAAATTCCGAATATAATACCTTAATTAAATATTAAACTCACTGTTGATGTATTGTAGTATGTTTATTCCTATCATATACTTTTAATCAGAAACTTAGTTCTTTAAATCAAAATGATAATTCATCAATCATACCATTAAAAATTTACTAGAGGACGAAAACGATAGAACACTATTTTCATATTTTCACTAAAAATAAAGGAGGTCTACTTTAGTGACACAAAACGAATTTTTTAATATTCTAATGGACGGTCTAAAGGACATACCCGAAAAAAATTTACAGGATATTATTTCTTTCTATGATAATATTTTTACCCTTGGATTAGCTGCTGGAAAAACAGAAAATGAAATAATAAATGAATTAGGTGACCCTAATTTAATAATTCATAAATATAGAAATGAAGATTTAACTCTTACTACTCCAAATTATACTACAGATAATATCAATATAAAAGATTCCAACGTCGATGATCCGACTTTTGCAAAAAATAAAAATATGGATGCTCATAATAAATCTAATGATTTTAAAACCACTAATCTCTTCACTACTGATTATACAGAAGACAGAACCGAAAATAATAGTAAATCAAATGATTATAATAGCAATTTCAATTATAATAAAAATTCAGGTACTTTCGCAAATAATTTTTCAAATAAAAATTATGGTACTAAAAAATTGCGTTTTAATGTAAATACTATATTAAAACTCTGCATTGCAATTTTGTCTCTAATAATTCTATTTCCAGTCATAACTGGAGTCATTGGCTGTATTATTGGACTTTTTGGCGCAGCTATAGGCATTTTTGCTGCAAGCATAGGAGTGTTGATCGGTGGAACCTTTACGAGCATTGTTGGACTTCCTAATTTACCGGCATTTATTACAGACTTTCCATACCCCGTAGTGGTATTATTTTCCCTAGGATCAATTTCATTATCGATATTATTTATACTTCTATTTTATTACCTCTGCAAGTTTTTTGTAAAGATACTAATCAAAATTTATCATTCACTTAAAAGCAAGGGAGATGCATTATGATGAAGAAGGCGTTAATTCCTTTCAAAATAAAAATATTTATGCTTGTATTATTACTACTATCTGTAGCACTTTATGCTTCTGGATGCATTGTTTTAGTTCAAAGTGGATATAAGCTTTCTGATTATGCAGATGAACTTAATATAAACCCTAAAGATTTTAAATATAATTTTAATCTTAATAAATTTAACTTTGACTTCAATGCTACTTCTACCTCAAAAGATTACACTATTAGTGATAACATTAATGAAATTGATTTTAATTTAAATTCCCAAGACGTTAAAGTTATTAATTATGATGGAGATACTTTAAATGTTCAAATAAAGAGTCACAATACTACCTCTAATGAATTATATGAAACTGAAAGTAATAATAAATTAATTCTTGATGCTCGATATTATACGCCAAATGATTCCACTATCTTAGTAAATGTTCCTAAAAAGTTTCAAGATAGAGGGGCATTAAAAATTGTTACAAGCAGTGGTGATGTAAATATCTCGAATTTATCTTTGAATACCTTAAATGTTTCTTCTGCCAGTGGAAGCATAAAAGCTTCCAACTTAAATTTAACTTATTTAAATTTTAATACTTCTAGTGGGGATATATATTTCAATAATACAAAGACATCGTCAGAAACTAAATTAACTTCTTCTTCTGGCGATATTAATGGAAGTGGTAATCTTGGAATAATAACTGGAAGCACTTCCTCTGGAGATATTAATTTACAATTTATAAACTCTTTAAACAACATGTCTATACGTACTCATTCCGGTTCCGTTATCTTATCTATACCTAATGGCTTTGGATACAAAATAAATTATGAAACAGTTTCAGGAGACTTAAGTTCACCAAATAACAGGCTAACTTCTGGAGATGAGAGTTCTCTTATAAATATTAACACAGTAAGCGGAGATCTTAATATCAAATAAGAGTATATAGATGAACAAATCAAAAACTCGATTTATTACTTGTAACTTAAGCAAGAATAAGCTTAAAAATAGTGATGAATTTCAACAGGCAGTATTTTTATCTGCTATAATAATATTATTAAATTATTCTAAAAGCTCAAATTAGGATCTCAGGGCACAATCACAAATAAATAACAATTCCAAAAGCCGCGTATGCTGTCAGATAGACTTGTTATTTATTTGATTGTACCTAATATAAATATGTTTCTACAAACGAGTTTAGAATAAATAAATTTAGGAGGCTAGTTTACATATGGAAAAAATTTATTATGATAATCGATATCTTAAGGATTTTACTGCTGAAATTGTTGACATAAAGGAAGTTGATGGTAAATTTCATGTTGTTTTAGATCAAACTGCATTTTTCCCAGGCGGCGGCGGGCAGTCTTGTGATCTTGGATCTATAGGAGAGCATGCGGTTCTTGATGTTTATGAAAAAAATGAAATTGTTTATCATGTAGTTGAAAAGAAACCCATAAAAATACATAAGGTTAAATGTGTAATTGATTGGGATAGAAGATTAGACGGTATGCATCAACATTTAGGTCAGCATGTACTTTCTGGAGCTTTCTTTAATCTTTTTAATGCTAACACCTTTGCTATACATTTAGGTTCTGATATAAGTACTGTTGATATTTATGGTATTTTATCTGAAGAGCAGGTTCGCCAGGCTGAAAAGCTTGCAAATAAAATAATAGGCGATGCTTTAACTGTTGAATCTTTTATTCCTACTAAAAGTGAACTAAAAAAGTTAAGCTTAAGACGTGCCCTTCCAAATACTGAAGAAGATATTAGAATTGTCAAAATAGGTGATTTTGATATAAATGCCTGCTGTGGTCTTCACCCTGCATCAACTCAAGACTTAAGACTTATTAAAATAAAGAGATTTACAAAGCACAAAGAAGGAACTAGAATAGAATTTTTAGCTGGGGAACGTGCGGTTTCTGATTCCTTTAAAAAAGATGAGTTCCAAAATTCTATTTGCAAATACCTAAATTGCAATGAAGATGAGGCCATAAATGGTATTAAGAACTTAAACGAAAACCTTCGCGCAGCCAATGAACTGAATAAAAGCCTTAATGCTTTATTAGCTAAATATCAAGTTAAAGAAATCCTTGAAAATGCTGCTAAAGTAAATGATATTAGACTTATAAAACAAATATTTGATGGAGAAAACTTAAAGTATGTAAGCAATCTTACTTCAAAACTTATTGAAAATCAGCGTACAATAGCTTTAATGGCTGTAAAATCTGATGACAAAGTTAATCTGCTCTTCGCTTGCTCTAAGGATATTAGTGAAATAAAAATGAATGAGCTTTTAAAGGATTCTATATCTCTTATTGATGGTAAAGGTGGCGGAAGCCCATTCCAGGCTCAAGGTGCTGGTAAAAATAATTCAAACCTCGAAAGCGCAATGGATTATGCTTTCAATAAAATCTCACATACTTTAGGCTAGATTATTCTATTTAAAATCGTATATTAAAATAAAAGTAGTTACACCATGAACTCCTTTTGCAAAATTCCCAATAATTCAAGTGAAACTCCATAGAGATTAATATTTCTCTATGGTTTTCTTAATTATATAATACAGTTAAATTATTCTATCAATACAGAATAAAGTTTCTATTTCTATATAAACTATATATATATTTTTTAATTCTTATATAGATTTAGGGGTATTATAATGAAAATAATAATAAAAATAATTACATTTATTCTAGTTATGTTTATTGCCTTTATACCACCGTCTATTAGTAATATTAGTAGATTTGCCTATTCGGCTATAAATAATAATAGAAAAATATATAATGTTGCAGTGGTAATTCATAGAGGTGATGACCCCTATATGATGAGACTTAAAGAAAGCTTAAAGAACATTCAGGAAAAACATAATGATATCAATTTTACATTTTACGATGCCAAAAATAATATAGCTATACAAAATGAAATAATAGACTCCGTTCTTAAAAAAAATTTTGATTTAATTATATTAAATTTAGCAAATAAAAAAGAGGATACTGTAGAAAATATTATTTCTAATATTAAGAAAGAAAATATTCCAGTAATTATTATGAATATTCCGCAAGATACAGTAAAAAAAGTCTCCCCATTATATAGTAAAGCAGCTTTTGTACTACCAGATTCCAAAAAAGCTGGCAGCACCCAAGGAAAAATTATTGCTGACTTATGGAATAGCAATAGGAAAGCTTTAGATAAAAATGGTGATAACATACTACAATATGTTTTATTAAAAGGTGAGGTTGATGATCCACAAACAATTGATAGAAGTAAATATGTCATTTCCACACTTAATGATTCAGGAATAAAAACTGAGAGTCTAGGTATAATAGATGCTAATTGGACGAAAGAACTTGCTAAAGATTCCTTTGAACAATTATTTCTCAAATATAATGGGACTATTGAAGCAATAATATCCAATAATGATGCTATGGCCATAGGTGCTATTGAAGCACTACAAAAATATGGATATAACACAGGCGATCAATCTAAACATATACCTGTATTTGGAATAGACGGACTGCCAGAAGCTATCAATTTAATTGATAAAGGTATTATGACTGGGACTGTCGTTCAAGATCCAGATATTGCAGCTGAAATGCTTTATACTATTGGAATGAACTTAATTAATGATTTAAATCCTGTAGAGAATACAAATTACAAGGTTATCGATAGCGAAATCATAATTCCATATTCTTATGCTATATATACAGGTAAACCATAATTTTTATCAGTAATTTATGATTTACCTGACCTGCATATTTACTTTAGCTTTATTTAATAATTTTAAATTCGTAGCCTTTCTGCTTTAAGTATTCTATTATTGCAGGTAAAGCCTTTGCAGTTTCTTCTTTTCCATAAGTATCATGCATTAATATTAACGCCTTTTCTCTATTCCCTATGGTTTTTATAGCTTCCTGAGTAAGCTGGGCTGCATTTTTATGTCCCCCGTCTTCTGCATCTCCTGATAATGCATTCCAATCAATTTGATGCCAGTCTTTCTCATGCAAAGCTTCATCCACCGCCTCTGCTCCTTTTGGATCTTTCTTACTCCAAGTCATCTGCCCTCCTGGAAATCTTATAGCTCTTGTTGAGAAGTCTTGTCCTAAAACATCTTTTAAGGCTTTATCTGTTTTATTAAAATCAGACATACAATTTTCCAAGCTTATCTTTCCATTTGGAAATAAATAATTATAATCATGTGTATAAGAATGAATACCTACTGCATTACCTTCTGCCACTTCTCTTTTAACTAGATCCTTACTAGCATCATCTTTGTCCACATATTTTCCTATTAAAAAAAAGGTTGCATTTACATTTTCAGACTTAAGAATATCTAATATTTGTGGTGTCACTGTTTCTGATGGTCCATCATCAAAGGTTAGGTAAGCAACTTTTTTGCCATCTGCCCCGTCTGGCGTTTGCCCTTTTACTTGCTGCTCTATATATTTCTCTAAATACGCAACATTTTCCACATTACTATCACTTTCTTTGTCTATTGAATTATCATTACTGTCTTTAGCTGCGTCCTTATCTTGACTTTGTACTGAGTTATCTGTAATAGCTTGTACGCTTTGCTTATCTGTTGAAAATCTTTGTGCGACTACTAAACCTCCTGTAATAACTAATAATGCAACTACAATAAATAGTATACTGATTCGTGCTTTATTGATATTACTATTATTATTCACCTTGTTCTTACGATTAAGCTTCATTTCTTTACCTCATTATATATTTATTAATTTGTTAATTAAATTTGTGACGTCTATAGATATCCAAAACAAGAAATATACTTATACACCAGAAATTATTATTGATATCACATGAATCAAGCTAATGTATAAGTTAAATTTATAAATTGTTTATCTATACTATTAAAATAAGATTTTTACTCAAGCTATAACTTAAAAATAATTTATTAACATTAATATATATGCATGTTATCTAGTCAACTTGTTATTTTATTTCACATATCTTATTTCACAAATAACAAGTTGATTTTCTTATAAAAACTTTTATATAAGTTGTGATAATGAAATTACATCACTATTGTTTGCAAGAATGCCAAAACAAAATCTTTAATATAAACTCTTTAACGGAACTTATATAGACTATACAAATAAATACTATATAAAATATAATTATTTATTATTTTTCGATGGTATCTTAATTCCTATACTATTTTTTATAGTTGATACTTAAATTGGCTATTATATAGTTCTGTATAAATTCCACCTTTATTTACAAGTTCATCATGATTTCCTCTTTCAACAATTTTACCGTTCTTCATAACAAGTATTAAATCTGCATCCTGTATCGTTGAAAGCCTATGGGCAATTACAAAGCTTGTACGTCCCTTCATCATTGAAAGAAAAGCATTCTGTATCTTAAGTTCTGTTCTTGTATCCACGTTGCTTGTTGCTTCATCCAATATAAGCATAGGAGGATCTATGAGCATAACCCTTGCTATGGTTAGAAGCTGCTTCTGACCTTCTGAAAGATTGCCGCCTGATTCAGTTATTATTGTGTCATAGCCCTCAGGAAGTCTCTTTATGAAGCTATGGATATACGCTGCCTTAGCTGCATTTTTAACTTCATCTAAAGTGGCATTTGGTTTACCATAGGCTATATTTTCTCTTATAGTTCCTTCAAAAAGCCAGGTATCCTGAAGCACCATACCAAATTGACTTCTAAGACTGTCTCTTGTAAAATCATTTATTTCTCTGCCATCTATTGTGATTTTTCCTTTATTCAATTCATAAAATCTCATAAGAAGATTTACCATAGTAGTTTTTCCTGCTCCAGTAGGCCCTACAATAGCTACAGTACTTCCTCTTTTTATATCAACACTAAAATCTTCTATAAGAGGCACTTTTTCATCGTAAGCAAAGGATACATTCTCAAACTTAACATTTCCCTCACTAGTTTTTATATTTTCAGCTTCTTTAGAATCTGCTTTTTCTGGTATTTCATCTAAAATAGAAAATACTCTTTCACAAGAAGCAAGTGCAGCTTGAAGCTGAGTAGCCACACTTGTTATATTATTTATAGGCTGTGAGAATTGTGTTGAGTACGTTAAAAAGCTCGAAATTACACCAACACTTAATCCACTTAGAACAGAAAGTACTCCTCCAATTAAACCAATTAAAATATATGTAATATTATTTACAAAACGTGTCGCTGGATTTGTAAGAGAAGAATAAAACTGAGCTAGCTGTCCACATTTATAAAGTCTTTTATTAATTCCAGAGAAATTCTCCTCTGCTCTCTCTTCGTATCCAAAAAGTCTTACTACCTTTTGGTTCCCTACTATTTCTTCTGTATATCCATTTAATTCTCCAAGAGTTTTTTGCTGTTCCTTAAACATTTTATTAGATCTTTTTGTAATAAAAGAAGCAATAATAAAACATGGCGGAGTCATTAATACTATTACAACTGTTAATTTAAAGCTTAAACTTATCATTAAAATAATTGAACTTACTATTGTTATTATTCCTGGATAAAATTGAGTTATTCCTTGAAATAATCCATCTGAAATATTATCCATATCATTTGTCAGCCTGCTTATAATATCTCCATGAGGATTTTTGTCAAAATACTTTAAGGGCAGACTGCTTATTTTATCTAAAGCCTTATTTCTAAGGTCTTTTACAGTATTATAAGCTACTATATTAGCAACTGCGGTGAAAAGCCAAGTAAATATTGCACTTACTACATAAATTACACCAAGGACTATAATTGTATTAATTAAGCCACCAAAATCAACTCTTCCTTTAGCAATTATTTTATCAATGGCCTTTCCAACTATTAATGGCATAAAAGCAATGAGCACATTACTTATAAGAGCAAATATTAAAGCTATAAACATATAACCTTTATATTTTGAAACATAACTTAATAATCTAGATAATGTATTTTTTTTCATCTACATAGCCTCCTTTGTAATTTGAGAACTACATATTTCCTTATAAACATCTGACTCTTTAAGTAATTCTTCATGATTCCCTACTCCTGCGAGTTTTCCATCATCTAATACAATTATTAAATCTGCATCTTTTATAGTGCTTATTCTTTGAGTAACCATAATCACAGTTGTCCCATTAGAATTTTCCTTAAGAGCTTTTCTAAGAGCCGCATCTGTAGCATAATCAAGAGCACTTAAGCTATCATCCATAATTAATATTTCTGGTTTTTTTACTAAAGCTCTTGCTATAGTAAGTCTTTGTTTCTGCCCCCCAGAAAAGTTTACGCCTCCTTGAGAAATGTAGGTATCATACTTTTCAGGCATTTTTTCTATAAAATCTTTCGCCATTCCAATTTCAGCTGCTTTTTTTACTTCATCCATAGTGGCATTTTGAGCTCCCCATTTTATGTTTTCTGACACACTGCCTGAAAATAAAACAGCCTTCTGAGGCACAAAACCTATATTATTATCAAGCTCATTTTTCTTATAATCCTTCACATTAATTCCGTTTATTAATATATCACCTTTGCTTGTATCATATAATCTAGGAATTAAATTAACCAAGGTTGTTTTTCCTGAACCTGTACCTCCTATAATTCCAACCATCTGTCCTCTTTTTATTTCAAAACTCATATCACTTATAGAATCTTCTTTAGAACCTTTATAAGAAAAGGATACTTTGTCAAACTTAAGTATTGGAGTCGTATCATCACATTCTTTATTGAAACCTTTATTTCCATCATACTTAATGCTTGCTTCTGTATTAAACACTTCATTTACACGTGCTGCACTGGCTGCTGCTTTTGTGAAGGTAACTATAAGGGAAGCAAGCACTATAAGTGCTGATAAAACCATGTTTATATAGTTTATATAAGCAATGACTTTTCCTGTGGTCATCGCTCCTGAATCTACTCTTATTCCCCCAAACCAAATTACTGCCATAAGTGCAAAATTCATTATTATGCTTGTAACAGGATTCATAAGAGCAGATATTTTTCCAACCTTGATTGCAGTACCTGCAAGTTCTTCATTTGATTCTTTAAACCTTATTCTTTCACCTTCTACTCTTGAAAAGGCTCTTATAACTCTTACTCCAGATAAGTTTTCTCTTAATATAAGCGCTAATTTATCAAGTCTTTTTTGAACTACTTTATAAAGTGGAAGTGATTTACTCATAATAAGATATATTGCAAAAATAAAAAATGGAATTGATAAATACATTATTAAAGATAATTTAACATCAAGTAACATTGCCATTATAATTCCACCAATACAAAGAAATGGTACCCTTATGGCAAGTCTTATGAACATTGCGAGACCTAGTTGAAGTTGATTTACATCATTGGTTACACGATTAATAAGAGATGATGTTCCAAAATCATCAATTTCATTATAAGAAAATGTACCTATTTTCTTAAATATAGCATTTCTAAGAGCTGTTCCAAATCCCTGCGCAGCAATAGATGCGAAATATTGACAGGTAAAAGATGATAATACTCCGCAGACTGCCATTAAAAGCATTATAATTCCTATTTTAATTATGTAGTTAATATCCTTCGTTCCTATGCCTTTATCTGTTATAAGCACCATTATTGTAGGTATTGATATTTCAAAAACAGCCTCCAGCAATTTAAATATAGGTCCTAATATAACTTGTTTTTTATACGGCTTTATGAATTTTAATAAATTATTCAATATTTATCCCCCGATCTTCGACATATAGATATCCAATTTATGAATTTAACATATGCATTAGCCTAGTTCATGTAATATCAATAATAATTCCAAGTGTATAAACGAATTTATTGTTTTGGATATCTATATATTGAATATTCTTCAAATTTACTTTATCATTATATCAAAAACAAATACATATAAAAAATACATAATATATATGACTATCATACATTTTTTATATGGGAGAAGGTGAAAAAAATAGATATTAAGCAATTAAAATATTTCTATGTTATCGCAGAAGAAGGACAAATAACGAATGCTGCAAAAAGGCTTCATATTGCCCAACCTCCATTAAGTTATCAACTGAAAAATCTAGAAAATGAACTAGGAGTACAACTAGTTGAAAGAGGCAGCCGTAATATAAAATTGACAGATGCAGGACTTATACTTTATAAACGTGCTAAACAAATACTATCCCTGACAAAATCTACTGAAGATGAATTAAAGGATTTTAAACATGGGGTAAACGGAACCTTATCCATAGGAACTGTATCTTCATCTGGAGCTTCACTTTTAGACAGCAGAATGAGTATATTTCACGAAAAATATCCCTTCATAAATTTTGAAATTCATGAAGGGAATACTTACGAACTCTTAGAAGCATTAAATAATGGCATAATTGAAATTGCAATAGTAAGAACTCCTTTTAATGCTTCTGGAATAAACTCAATTTTTCTTCCAAAAGAGCCTATGGTTGCAGCAATGGTAAAGAAACTTAATTGGACAGATAATAATGTTATTGATATTACAGAATTAAATAATAGACCATTAATCTTCTACAGGAGATTTGAAGGTTTAATATTCAAGGTATGTCAAGCTTCTAATTTTGAGCCTTCTGTATTTTGCAAAAATGATGATGCAAGAACCTCTTTGCTTTGGGCAAATGCTGGACTTGGAATTGCTATAGTTCCAAAATCTTCAATAAAATTGATAGGCTCTTCAAACTTAATTTTTAAAGAACTTGATAATGCAGAACTATCAACTCAAATAGCTATAATCTGGTCTAAAACAGGTTATCTTTCTTCTGCTGGAAAAAACTTTTTAAATCTGTTTAAAGATACATAAAATTCTACCTTAAACTTTTGTACACATTCCTAAAAATAAAAGACTGCTATATTTTTCCATAGCAGTCTTTTAACTTTATCTATATTATAATTTCTAATAATAGTTTAAGCTAAAATTTATTAATAAAGCAATATTTATTCTTTAATTTAGAGCATATAAAAAATCACATTTAGTATATAACATTGCCATATAGCTTTATAATGCCTAGTATTCAATACTAATGTTCTTTTATTCTTTAGGTGGCTGTGCTTTTAATATTTGCTCCACGTCTTCATCTGTAAGATCGTAATTCAAAAATTTCTTAAAGAAGCTTTTTGTCTCAGCAGATATATCTAAATCTTTAAATTTATCAGGATAAATTGTTTTGGCCGCCCATTGAATCTGGAGAGCCTCTTCACAACTGTAACGATCCCATAAATATGCTCCCGCTGGATTTTGATATACCTTTCCATTTTTGACTGCTGATACTTTCTGCCAGTTTGGATCATTAACCATGTTATCTAAAAGATTTACTTTACCATTAGACCCGTCCCCACCAAGTATAATTATATCAGGATTCCACTGCATTACCTGCTCTAAAGATACTTCCTTCATAGTGCCATTAATTTCCTTTGCTGCGTTTATTCCCCCAGCAGATTCAATCCAGTCATTAATAATAGAATTTCCTCCATCAACTGCAATTGGAGATAGAGATTCTACATGAAGAATTTTGGGCTTTTCATTGTCTGGTACATTTGAAGTAACATCTTTAATCATTTTGATTTTGTCATCTAAATATTTATTATATTCAGCTGCACGCTTTTCAGCATCTCCCCCTAAAACCTCTCCTGTTAGAGTCACACACTTTTTCATTGAATCAAAATCAGTGAAATTTAATTGGACTGTTGGAATACCTAAGCTTGAAATTTTATCAACGCTTTTATCAGCTGCTTGTACAAATACTACATCTGGCTTATTATTCATTAAATCCTCTGTATTAAAATTTGCCCCAAAGGTACTGACTGCGCTATTCATATTTGGAGTAACCTTATAAATCCATGGAGTAGCTGCCTTAGTAAGAGAGGTTGCTACCACCTTGTCACCAACACCTAATACAGATAAAACTTCATTATGAGCCTTCCAAGAATCAGCAATTTTATTTATAGTTGTAGGCACTTCAACTTTTGCACCTGAAGCATCGGTAATGCTTTTCGTTTTTTGAGAATCTTGTGCTTTAGAATTCTGCTCTGAAGATGTAGTTCCTTGGCTTGAATTGCATCCAGTAAATGCTGCTGCAAAAAAAATACATAAAGTTACTGCTATTAATTTTTTCATTATTGTTCTCCTTCTTTCTTATTACTAGTTTAAAACGTATAATTGAATATACTTTATATTGAATTTTTTCTTGCTTTTAACAATATACTTAAAAAAAATGGTGCCCCTATCAATGAAGTTAAAATTCCAAGAGGTATTTCCATTGGAAATATGGTTCTTGAGATATCATCAATTAAGAGTAGATAACTCGCTCCAATTATAACAGAATTTGGTATAAGCATTTTATAATTTGGTCCAACAATGAGCCTGGTTATATGAGGAATTACTAGTCCTACCCATCCGACCATTCCAGCCATGGCAACTGAAGAAGCTGTCAATAAAGTAGAGGAGAATATTAAAATAACCCTCATTCTATCTACATTTATTCCTAAGGATTTTGCTTCTTCATCACCAAAGGCAAGAATATTTAATTTCCACCTCAGTAATAAAATTGGGATTATTCCGATAATAAATGAAGCTAGTAACAAATAAATTTCATTTGCTGTTATATTAGAAATCCCACCCATAAGCCAGAACGTTATAGCTGGCAGTTTACTATCAGGATCAGCTACATATTTTATCAGTGAAATAAGAGATTGAAATAGAGATGAAATTACTATTCCTGTAAGCACTAATATTAATGTCGTGCTATTACCGCGGCCAATGATCTTGCTTATTATGTAAGTTGCAAAAACTGCTCCCATCCCAAAAATAAACGCTAGAAATTCTACTCCTGCCATATTGAAGGATAATAAAAGAGCAATAGCTGCACCAAAACCAGCGCCTGCTGAAGCACCTAATATATCAGAAGAAACCATAGGATTTTTAAATAGACATTGATAGGATGCTCCTGAAACTGAGAGGGATGCACCAATTATTAAAGCTGCTATAATTCGTGGTAATCTTATTTGGAATATTACAGATTCAATATTATCGGACCAAGTTTTAGGAATCCCTGTTATCTTTGCATAGAATATGTAAATAAGTTCTTTAGGTGTAACAGAATACCTTCCAACTGAAAATGAAATTAGAAATATAAATAACAGTATTAAAATTAATATTATCTGTATTGGTATTCTTTTAGCTTTTTTTAGAGTCACCTGGTTTGTTTCATTCATTAAACAATAATCTCCTTCTATAAATATTAGAAAAATGAATAATAGCTCTAGAGATGCCATTAATATTTTTCTCAGCTAATCATTGGTACACAAGTTTTTATCTTAGCTCCCTTTAAATCACTAGTAGTAATGATTTTAACATTTATACCATATGCTTTTTTGAGCTTTTCTTCTGTAACTACTTCGTCCACATTTCCCACTGTGAACTCACTATTTCTCTGAATTAATGCAACCTTTGTCGAACATAAAAAGGCGTGATTCGGAAAATGTGATGTCATTATAACTGCTAGGCCATTTTTAGAAAGCTCATTTATTCTCTCCAGAACCCTAATTTGATTTCCAAAATCTAAATTAGAAGTTGGCTCATCCATTATCAATATTTTAGGTTGCTGCGTAAGAGCTCTGGCAATTAAAACCATCTGCCTTTCTCCTCCACTTATTTCTGTATAAATTTTATCCTTTAGATACGATATTTTTAGAGAATCTATAGCTTTTTCTGCAATATCTATATCTTGCTGACTTGGAGAAGAAAACATAGACATATGTGGGCTTCTTCCCATTAAAACCACATCAAAAACTTTAAAGGGAAAAGGCGGGGTATGGGCTTGAGGCACATAACCAATAGTTCGTGCCAACTTGTTTCTAGTCCAGTCACTTATGTTTTCTCCATCTAGAAGTATTTCTCCACCCTGCAATTTCAAAAAGCCTAATATGCTCTTAAAAAAAGTTGTCTTTCCTACACCATTAGCTCCTAATAAACATAATATTTCTCCAGAGCTTATGCTTACAGATATATCTTTGACTATAATATTTGTGCCATAACCACAAAAAGCATTCTTAACCTCTAATTTCATCTTATACCACCTTTCCTTTATGAATTCATGCTTCAATTAACTTCTTCTTACTTCTTTTCTATATACAACAATAAAAAACACAACAGCAGTAGTGATTATTATAATCATTACTAGAGAAATCATTTCTTCGCTGTTGCGTCATTGCTATCAAATGTATTTATTACTCTTTTTGCTACAATATAATTACCGTGCTTTCCTCGTTATCCAAATAAATACATTACTACCATATTAAATTGTTTTATTACATATTAATTTATCACACCTATTATTATTTGTCTATATTTATCAAAATCTTTCCGCTAAACATATTATTATTATGTATATTGATGTTAAATTTTATATTTTGTTATCTTTTATTATGTTTAGTCATCATTTTATTACATTAATCATCAACTCTAAACCAATTCAAAATAAATAAGGTCATGTATTTAAGCTTATTATCTTAAATACATAACCTTCATTTAGTTCTAATTAAATAAATTCTGAACTACTATTTTATATTGACTACATCATAGCCTTCTTCTTCAATTGCATTTTTTAATTCATCGTCACTATTTTCAGTTTCAACTATTGCCCACTTATCTTCAAGGCTTACTTCTACTGATGTCACTTTATCTAAGCCTTCTAAAGCTTCTTTTACATGAGCAACACAATGCTCACAACTCATTCCTTCAATCAATATTTTCTTTTTCATTTTTTCACCTCCTCCCCTTACTCCAGTTTACAGTTGCTGTTAAAATTAAATTTTACAGCTTAACATTCATCATGCGCATTAAAAATGTTATAGTTCATAATTAGTATCTAAAACTGATAACTATCAACCGTTAACTGTAAAATGCCTAAGTCGTAGTGCATTTGTAAGTACTGATACTGAACTAAAACTCATTGCTGCTGCTGCTATCATTGGATTTAATAGTGGTCCTCCAAAGATATGTAGAATGCCCATAGCAACAGGGATTCCTAGCACATTATATCCAAATGCCCAAAATAAATTTTGCTTTATATTTTTAATGGTTGCTTTGCTTAATTTAATAGCAGTTATAACATCCATTAAATCGCTTTTCATAAGAACTACATCAGCAGATTCTATTGCAACATCAGTTCCTGATCCTATTGCAATACCAACATCTGCTTGTGCTAAGGCTGGTGCATCATTAATTCCATCTCCAACCATTGCTACCTTTACATCTCCCTGTTGAAGTTTTTTAACTTCATTTGCTTTATCTTCTGGTAATACTTCAGCTAAAACTATATCAATTCCAACTTGGCTGGCTATGGCATCTGCGGTTTTCTTATTATCGCCAGTAATCATCGCTACTTTTATTCCCATATTATGAAGAGCATTTATTGCATTTCTACTGCTTGGCTTCACAACATCTGCCACTGCAACTATTCCTTTTAGTATTCCATCAATAGCTACATACATTGGTGTTTTTCCTTCACTTGCTAATCTATCTGAATCTTTTATTAGCTCACTAAGGTCTATATTTTTTTCTATCATTAATTTTTTATTTCCAAGCAATATATGTTTTCCTTCTATTTTTACTTCTATACCATGCCCAGGAATTGCATTAAATGCTTCAATATCTTTAAGGCTTAAGCTTCTATCTTCTGCTCCTCTGACTATTGCTTCCCCTAGTGGATGCTCTGAGCCCTTTTCACTACTTGCGGCTAAAACTAATATCTCATCTTCTGTAATATCACTTGTTATTATGTCTGTAACTACTGGCTTTCCTTCTGTTATAGTTCCAGTTTTATCAAATACTATAGTTTTTATAACATGAGTTGTTTCTAAAGCTTCTCCACCTTTTATTAGCACTCCATTTTCAGCACCTTTACCAGTTCCAACCATTATTGCAGTCGGAGTAGCTAGACCTAATGCACATGGGCAGGCTATAACAAGTACTGCGATGAATATTGTAAGTGAAAATACTGTTGTCTCTCCAGCAATCAGCCATCCTACTGAAGCTATAACTGCGAGTCCAATTACTATTGGCACAAAATATGCTGATATAACGTCTGCAAGTTTTGCTATTGGAGCCTTTGATCCTTGTGCTTCTTCCACTAATTTTACTATTTGAGCAAGTGCAGTATCTTTACCAACCTTAGTTGCCTTATACTTTATAAAGCCTGTTTTATTGATACTTGCTCCTATTACATTGCTTCCTATAGTCTTTTCAACTGGTATGCTTTCTCCTGTAAGCATTGATTCATCAATAGAAGTATTTCCCTCAATAATTTCTCCATCTACAGGGAGTTTTTCACCTGGTCTTACTAAAACAATATCGCCAACAGTTACCTCTTCCACTGGAATAACCATTTCAGTGTCATTTCTTACAATTGTTGCAGTTTTAGGTGCGAGTCCCATTAATGCTTTAATTGCCTGCGAAGTTCTGCCTTTTGAAACTGCTTCTAAATATTTGCCTAAAGTTATTAACGTTAAAATAACTGCTGCTGATTCAAAATACAAATGCATAGCATAACTAGTGTCACCTGTTTCTATCTTATAAATTGCAAATATTCCATACAAAACTGCAGCGAGTGTACTTATTGCTATTAAAGAATCCATGTTAGGACTCAATCTAAATAAATTTTTAATTCCTACTACATAAAATCTATACCCAGCTGCCATTACTGGTAGGGTTAAAATGAGCTGAACTACTGCAAAATTAAATGGATTCATCATGGAATCAATAATATCTGGAAGCGGCATTCCAAGCATGTGTCCCATAGTTATTATTAAAAGTGGAACAGTAAAAATTAGTGATAAAATAAATCTTCTTAATAAAACCTCACTTGCACTTAACTTTTTCTTTTCTTCACTTTTTTCTGCTTCTTTCACCAGCTTATATCCTGCCTTATCCACAGCCGCTTTAATTTCACTATAACCAATTTCATCTTCGTCAATATTTATAGTAAGCTTTTCTGTTGCCAAATTTACAACAGAGCTTTGAACTCCATTAAGTTTTTTTGTGACTCTTTCAACTCTGCTTGAACATGCAGAGCATGTCATCCCTTCAACTTTAAAGGTATAAGTTTTAAAATTTTTCTTAACTCCGTATCCAGCCTTTACTACAGCACCTTCTATATTTTCACTATTTAAAATATTTTCATCAAATTCAACATTCAATGTCTCTGTTGCAAAATTAACATTAGCAATATTTACTCCATCTAATTTTTTAACAAATCTCTCTACTCTATTAGCACATGCCGAACATGTCATTCCTTCAATTCTAAATGCTTTTTTACTCATCCTTCACTTTCACCTCTTTACTTCCTTAAAATAAATACATTCCTTTATATAAATAACTTCAACTTTATATAAATATTTAGATTCTATATTTAACTTATAATATAAATTGTTTATCAAATTTTATGTATGTTGCTTCGGTAAGTCATCACATACATTTTTATTATTTTGAAAGTAACTTTTCTAAAACCTTGTTTAATTCTTCAATCTTCTCATCAGGATTGTTATTAAGACATGCTTCTTTTACACAATGACGCAAATGTCCTTGTAAGATCATCAAATCTGCCTTTTTAATTAATGATTGAACTGCCATTAATTGATTAGCAACGTCTATACAATACCTGTCATCTTCGATCATTTTTATTATTCCTTCAATTTGACCCTTTGCTGTTTTTAATGATTGCAATGCTTTTTTTCTCTCTTCGCTCATAATTTCCTCCCTCCCCCTCCAGGGGGTGTTCTTTGATTTTATTATATATTATTAATTTTATTTGTCAATAGTAATTTCTAATTAACTTGCACGGCAAATTCTGGTTACCTCAGACATCAAATTTCTGTACTTAACTTGTAATTATATATTATCCACTAATTTTAATGATATGTGTAAATAAAAAAAGGGAGACCTGTTTATTTAGCCTTTCTTTTAGTGTCTTAAGCACTCCTTTAACAATCCTGCATAATAAACTATCTCTCTCTTCAATTCATTTTATCTTAATTTTAAAATTTAGTAATGGACTTATCTCTATATTTTTCCTCTATTATTTCTCCTAATGCTTCTTCTGCTAATTGCGCAAAGTATTTTGAGCAATTTAAAATTGCCTTTTCATCTATCCTATATTCTGGATGATGATGTGCATAAGATTTTCCTATCCCTACAGTAATAAATGCACCAGGTATATCTTTTTGATAATATGCAAAATCTTCTCCCTCTAGTCCCATAGAAATTTGCTTAACACTATATCCCAATCTTCTGCCAATTTTACTGCTAAATTCCACCCATTCCTCACTATTATTTGTTGCTGGAGCTCCTAAATGCCAAATAAGTTCTGCATTTCCTCCAAAAGACTTAGCTATTCCTATAACTACTTCATTCATTCTCTTATGAATTAACTGACGTATATCTTCACTTAATGTTCTAACTGTTCCTTCAATATACGCAGATTCCGGAATAACATTCCATGTATTTCCTGACTCTATATGAGTCACACTTAATAATGCTTTTTCTGTTGGTCCTATATTGCGGCTAATAATCGTTTGAAGAGCTGTAACTATACTAGCAGTAATTATTATTGGATCTACACTTCTTTCAGGTTTAGCTGCATGACTTCCAACTCCTGTGATTTTAATTTCAAATCTATCAACTGCTGCTGTCATAGCCCCAGTTTTTATTCCCATAATACCAACTTCTGCATCTGAAATATTATGTATTCCAAATATAGCGTTTACATCATCTAAAACACCTGTTGATATAATCTTCTTTGCTCCATCTGCGCTTTCTTCTCCAGGCTGAAATATAAATTTAACTGTACCTACTAATGAAGGCTGATGCCTTTTTAACAGATATGCTGCGCCTAAAATTACAGCCGTATGGAAATCATGCCCACATGCATGCATTATTCCATCAATTTTTGATTTATATGGTAAAGTTGTCTCTTCTTGAATTGGCAAGGCATCTATATCTCCTCTAATGGCAACAACCGGACCATTAGGGTTCCCTTTTATTTGTGCTACAAGTCCTGTTTCTAATGGCAAATCAAGAATTTCTACTTCTGCCTTTCCTAATAAACTTTTTATTAATTTTGTAGTTTCAAATTCTTCATTAGATAACTCAGGATTCTCATGCAATTTGCGATATAATCCTATAAGTTCATCATTTAGATTCTCTATGACTGATAATAATTCCTTATTCACTATATTAGTCCCCCTTTAAGCATCTGAAAAAACATAACAAGCTAGTATATATTATATATCACTTAATTTTCGTTATATTCGTTATTAATGTGGTACCAACTATAAATAATCCATAAAAAACTATATAACCTATTGCCCACCCTCCACTAAAAGAAGCTTTAACTTTTTCAAGGATTTTTAATACCATAGTATCTTCAATAGCTGTTTCCATGAAATCCTCTTTATATATATTAACAAATAGGAGTAATGCTGCAATTCCTATTAAGAAATATATAACTCCTACTAAAACATCTACCATTGGCATATTGAGTAATGATATTCCAGTAATTGCAAAGTTAATTGTATTATTAAATACATGAACTATTATTGATGGCACAATAGATTTTGATTTAGTTGCAATAAAGGCTAAAATAATTCCCATTAATATTGGATTAATGAACTGAACCAGATTCAAATGGAACATGGAAAATAAAATTGATGACACAATGATTGCTGTCAAATTTCCATACCTTTGCATGCTTTTAAGAATAAACCCCCTAAATATGATCTCTTCTAAAATTGGCCCAACTAAACAAACATAAATTAAAAATAATATCAAGTAAACAGTTTGCGCGGGAAAAGTAAAATCTGGTGTTGGTATAGTTATCTTTAATTCATTAAGTACTATAGCATATAAAGAATATATCGTATTTGATATCATTCCAACACCTATAGAAGAAGCTGTCCCTAACAACACAAATAACTTTGTTGATCTATTTTTTGAAAATATCTCCTGTCTAATTTTTATTTTTGTAGTATTCATAGCTATAATAATTGCTATAATATCGCCAATTATACACGGAAGATATCCAACTAAAAAATTCTCTGCATCTTTAGAAAAATGTAAAATTATATTGAAGTTACCTTTTGTAATTATAGATAAGATAATATTAATTAACTTTATTATAAATATTACTGCAAATTCTATTCCATACGTTGATATGGCTAATATTAAAAGTATCTTTGCACAGTTTCCACCAGTTTTTTTTATATCTTGTCGTAATGTACTTCTTTCTTCTTCAATTTCTTGTTGAAATTCATTTGTCATTCTTTTGCCTGCCATTTCACTTCTATATTTTTAGCTTAATTTTACTTTATACAGTAATTTATGTTTTCACTATAGAAATTTTCTCTTCTATCTCTTTTTATATCAAACTTTGCTCTAACTTCCAAAACCTGTTCAATTTCTAATTCCTCAACAACAAGAACTTCTTTAGACGTAATCTCATTTAAGATTTCTCCGTTTGGATTAATAAAAACTGAACCTCCATCATATTGCAATCCGTCACCTATGCCTACTCTGTTTATTCCTATAACATAACATTGATTTTCGATAGCTCTTGCCTTTAATAAAGTTATCCAATGCTCTTGTCTTGATTTAGGCCAATTTGCTGCTACAGTAATCATTTGAGCCTTCTTAGAAACAATTTGGAATATTTCTGGAAACCTTAAATCATAACAAATAAATGATGCTATATTGAATTCATCAATTTTGCAAATACCTATTTCCTCACCCTTATAATATTTTTCACTCTCTCCTGCATAAGAAAATGGATGTAGCTTAGTGTATTTTAACAGAACCTGGCCTTCCTTCGAGATAATGATATATTTATTCTTGCCTCTTTCATCAACTCTTATCGCAAATCCAAGTCCTATATTTATTTTGTTCCCTACAGCTATACCTTTAATCCAATCTATTATTTCTTCTTCGGATAGCAAAAGCTTGTCAATATCCATGGTAAACCCTGTTAATGTCATCTCTGGGAACAATATTAATTCCACATTATTTTCTGCAGCCTTCTCTATAAATTCTTCAACTTTTTTCATATTCCTTTCAATATCTTCCCATGATATATCCATTTGAGCAAGTCCTATAATCAATCGATTTCCTCCCCATTAATTATTATCCCTCACTAAATAATTATAAAATTCTGTAGATAATATTCATTCTCAAAAATATAAAACAATTATTTTGCATCACTGCACTTATAAATAAACATTTTATAAATTTGACTTATACAGAATAATTATCTACACCAATTAAACTTTTTTGTGTATCTATACTAGAAATTTTTTCCGTTCCAGCCCCATTCGTTAACTTCTTCATATTTTACGTATATTTTATTTTGAGGTATTCCAAGCTCTGCTTCATATATATTGCAAATTTCTGCTGTTAATTTCTCATAAGCATCTTTACCTGCTTTTCCAAATATTTTTACTTCAATAAATGCACCTTTTTCTAATTTCTCTCCTGCAAAATATAATGAATACTCATCCTCAAAACCAATCATTAAAAAAGTTTCACTCTTTCCTGGAATTAACTCTATTGCTTTTCCTAATTTCTCTTTTATGATTACCTCTTTTTCCTTCGAAATTTTCACGTTGACTTTTGATCCTATAAATGGCATACTCTTAAATCTCCTTCCAATTTTAATAGTAATAATTTCTTTTATATTACATATTATATACATTTTAGTCACATTTATAAATGTGGCTATATTAACTTCAATTATATCACATATCCCACATACTATTACCTTTAACTTAATCCGCTTTCAAGTTATATTACTCATTTATTTAACCAGCTCTCTGGCATCATGAAAAGCGGCTACGCCACTCTTCAATTGATAATGTACACTTTACAATGTACAATTTCGGTTAAAATTCCTTATGTAATTGAAAAAATCCCATAACTTCTAACACAATAATAAAAGCACCTTAATTTTATATTAAGATGCTCAATTACTATATATAATTCTTTAAACCTTCTTCAAATTTTCTTTTTATAATTTCTCTGATATAATCTGGTTCTACAACCTCTGCATATTCTCCATAGGACATGATATATCCATAAATCCAATCTCCCTCAGGAAAAATTGCAATTGTATTAAAACTTCCATCTGCATTTTTCACGATATTTTCTTCAGCAAATTCATCATAAACCCTATATGCCATATTCTCATGGATTTTCAAATTCAAAGTTACCATTTTAATATCATGTAATTTATCAGATATGTTTAAAGTGTCATTAATAATATCTCTTTTAAAGACGTCATTTTGTAAATTCAACTTTTTAATACGTGTAAATTTAAATATCCTAAATTCATTTTTAAGCTTGCAGAAGCCATATAAATACCATCCCTGTCCTTTAAATATTATTTTTAAGGGTTCAACGTTTCTTAAGCTTTTTTCACCATTGGAATTGTAATACATAAAACTGACAACTCTGTTATTAAGAATAGCTGTTTTTATTAAGCTAAACTTGTCTTTTTCATCACTATCACTGCCCCATTGCGATAAATCAACATCAATCCAGCTAACCCCTTCTTTATTAAAAACTGTACTTAATTTCTTAAAAACAGGCTCTACATCTAAAAACTTCATAACACTAAGACTCTTGAGGCTCATTAATATTTCTTCCTGCTCTTTTTCTGAAAGCATAGATTTATTTAATACAAAATTATCAGTTAGGCTAATTCCTCCACTCTTCCCCTTACTTGTATACACCGGTATTCCCGCAATCGATAATGCATCGATATCTCTATAAATTGTCCTTACTGATACTTCAAAATGTTCTGCAAGTTCTCTTGCTGTTATTGTTTTTCTATTTAATAAAATATATACTATCTCAAACAACCTATTAATCTGCATCTTCATCACCTAACTTTATTATAATCAACTGTATATAAATAAATCAAAAATTTAATTTATTACTTATTGCTATTCTAATGTATTGGGCAAGTTACTTCTATGGTATTCCCTTCACTATCTAGGAATTCTAATACTTTATTGTTCCCTATAATTGTTAGCGGAAAAATAATTGGACACTTGAGCTTCTCAAGTTTTTTCTGAACTAAATCAATGTCATTTACTTCAAGGCTTGGCAAGCAGTTATTTCCCCATACCTTGAGTTCATTCATCTTTTTATTTGCAAATAACCCGTATCTAAAATTATTAATTACAAATACACTATATATTTCATCTTTTTTAAAGACCTTTTCCCCCAATAATTCTTCATAAAATTTAATTGCTCTTTCCATATCTCTAACACAAACATATAATGATCTTATTTCAAACGTTAAATTCATGAAATTTTCCCCTTTAAATTTATATTTCTTAGAATTTTACAGCTAAGTCTCATGAAAATAAATAGTAAGTCCAAGGTTGCCTTGAATATTTTTCATCAGGCAAGGAGGTAAATTGACTTGTTA